>NZ_CEZPJD010000261.1:0-9801 GCF_983059655.1 Okeania sp. | reverse complement strand
ATTAATTAGGTGTAAAATTTTAGTATCAGTCATTTATGTTATCAGTTATCAGTGGAGTAATATAATAGAGTTGATTGTCATACAATGCATAGGAGCGTTTTGCTCCGCAACATATAAAGCGACAGCTTTGTGTTAGCAAATGGCCATTCACCCATACAATATAGACTCTTCTCTTTAATACTAAATAATATAGATGCTACCGGATTAGATACAACACACTTATCAGAAAAGAATATTAGTCAGGAACCGAACATATCGACTCTACATCTTGATATTCTACAGGAATAAATGCGAAGCCATACTTCTTATTCTTCGGACAACGAACAACCTTAAGTATATTGAAGGGTAGCTCTTCGCGATCGCCAGTTCCCGGTTTAAATTTAATTTCTCCTGTCACCCCATCAACGCAGAAATCTTTATCTGCCAATGTCTTCTGAATTCCTATGCGAGTAGGTTTTTGCCTAATCGCTTCGATTAGCACCTGAGCAGCATCATAGCTCAAAGCTGTACGATTGCTAACAGGACTTCCCCACAAATTTTGAGTAATCTGAGCAAAATTATCTTTGGGATTTTTCAAATGATGCCAATTAACGGTGATAATCAGTTTTTCCAAGAGTTGGGGTTGACCAATTTGTAGGGTTTTGGGACTGTAAATTGAAGAATCACCAACTATCCAGTTTTGACCATCATTTTCTTTGATTATTTCCAGAGCATTAGCAAAAGAATTAGTCACTTGCCCATCTGGGACGAGAACAATAGCTGATTCACCAGATTTTCTGACTTTTTGGATAGCATTTTTAGCATTAAAATTAGGCTGAGAAATATCAAGTGAATCAATGATGTATCCTCCTTTTTCTAAGAATTTTTCTTCAAAATGTTTTTTGTAATCACTAGAATAGGAACTAGCAGGGTTATAAAAAATCGTAGCTTTGTTTTGATTAATTTTATTCGTTAAGACATTAACCATTGCTTCTACTCTCAGATCATTAGTTGCGATAACTCGGAAGAAAAATGGTCTAGGTGCTGCTGTTAGTTGAGAAGTGGCAGCACCAGGAGAAACTGATACTAATTGATATCGGTTATATATATCTACAGTTGCCATCGTCATATCACTTGTCCAAGAACCAATAACACCTAGAATATCTGACCGTTTGACCAGGGTTTGGGCAATCTTCTCGGCATTAGTCTCTAAGTTGGCATCATTAGCAATGATGACCTTTAAACCTTTTCCATTCAAGTTTTTCGATTCTAGAAAATTTGCACCTGCTAAAGTCAAATTAGAAGATTTATTCTCATTGAATAAACTCAAGTTAACTTCCGTTTGCGCTTGAGCTACTCCCCGTAAGATTTCTTCAGCAAGTTGTGCATTCTTCACTCTTCCAGTTTCGTCCTGTAAAACAGGAACTACAACTGCAATAGTATAGAAACTAGCTTTTGTTTCTTCTAAAAGAGCATTATTGAGATAAATTAAAGTTTCTGGGGATCTTCGTTCGTACTGCCAGCTTTGCTGAAGATTGTTAATTTCCTCCTGATAACTTTTTTTAGCGTAAAAATAATTACTCCACTGTTGTCGAATGCGACTTTTCCAAATAGGTAGAAAATGATTTGATGGTTTCTGACATTTAGCAACTACTTCTACACCTCTTTGTGTGTCTGGTAGTGGAAATGGTTTTACTAGAATTTCCTCACCCTGACTAATGTTATCTCCAACGGGTTCAGGTTGAGGATCAAACCAACGGAAAATTCCGGCAACGCCAACGATCGTCAAGAAAAACAGAATTATGTGCTTAGGTTTTATTAGAGGTTTGTCTGGGGGTTTAGATTGAGGCCAATATAGTTCAGGTGCAGTAGGGTTTTGGATTAGTACAGGCAGTTTAGATGCTCTTGGATAAAATAATTTCTTGGGAATAGGAATTTCTAGTTGTTGCAAACGTCTCCGTGCTTTTCTAACGGAGGTGTGGAGAGGTTGCCCTTGGGTAAATTCTTCCAGGAAATATTGTAAAAAACTCCGTGCTACTAGATCGGGAACAGGTTCTCGCATCACAATCAAATGGGGAATATTAAAATCAGCTAAATATTCAGCAATACCCAATCCATCACAGGAATTAAAAATTGCCAACTTAACTCTAGGAGCAGCTCTCCTCAGAGCTTCTCTTAAAAGATCGATTGATAAATTTAAGGCATGATCGACATTAATAGTCTGAGCGGAACTATGTCCTGCATAAAAAATAATATCCCAATTTCCCAGCCAAAGAGTATCAAATAGTTCTTGAGGAGTCAGAAAATTTCCTATTGCTGGAATAGAGGTAATACTTGCCCCGTGTTGTTGTAAATTTTCAATGAGTTCCCGATCTTGTTGCAGTTGTAATTCCCCCTCATTGCTGCCAAAAATTGCTAGAATATGAATCGGTTTTTCCAACGTTTCTGTTGGTCGATTATATTTAGATAAAAGAGCAAATTCTGCTTGGGGTAAAAAATATGATTTCTCAAATAAATCCCAATAATCCCAGGATAGCTTACGCAGATAAGGATTTGATGTCTCGATAATCACTCGAACTGATTCATTTGGAGTTCTGTCTTGAAGTTGTCCTATAATTCGCGCTGTTATAGCTCCAAAGATAGGTTGCCCCAACCAATTTCTGACATTAGATTCTAGGGTGCGAGTGGCATTTTGACAGCCTTCTAAACTGGAGATGTTGGTAGTTTGCCCCTCTTGCACCTTGATTGCTCGGTTTCTCCCCAACTCAGTATAAATGTTTCTCCATTCATCATATACTCTAGGAAAATCTGGGTTAGGGGGCAATTGAGGACAGTTGCGTTCTGTGGCAATTATTGTATCATCTTGCCAAAACTCTAGGGAAACAGGAAAACCTAATTCAAAACTGCCTTCTTCTATTTTGATAACAACTTGTCTAGCCATTATTATTAATTCATTACTTTAGCCTTAATATTATATTCGGTCCCATAGATATCTCCAAAAATTTGCTCTTTTTAGGTTGGGTTGAGGACACGTTAGTGCCAGCTTATCCGTTAGGATCAACCCAACACCTAATCTCAATACCAGTAAGAGTACCATGTTTTGATATCCTCGCTTCTTTGGTATTTTTATAACCGTCAGGAGTAACACAACCATAAAAACCTACTGATCAGAAAAGAACATTAGTTAGAATTCCCACATTCCAACTCTGCATCTTCAGGTTTTGAATACTTATCAGGAATAAATGCGAATTTCAACACCTGACTTTCACAAGGAACAACCTTAACTAACTCCAGGGGTTGTATTTTGCGATCGCCTTTCCCCTCTTGAAATGTAATTTCTCCTGTTACCCCGTCAACACGGAAATTTTCACCTGCCAATGTCTTCTGAATTCCCGGACGAGTAGGTTTTCCCCCATGTTCCTCAATCCCTTTGATTAGCACCTGAGCAGCATCATAACTTAAAGCTGTGCGACCACTGACAGGCCCTCTCCAAAGCTTCTTGGTGGTTTGAGAAAAATAAGAATCTGGATTGCTTAGAGAATGCCAAGGAACAATTACAATCAGTTTTTCTATGAGTTGAGGTTGAGCAATATTTAGGGTTTTCGGACTATAAACCGACCAATTACCTACTATCCAGTTTTGACCATTATTTTCTTGAATTATTTTCATAGTATTATCTACAGAACTACTGACTTGACCATCTGGGATTAAAGCAATTGCTAATTCCCCAGAGTTTCTAATTTTTTTGATAGCACCTTTAGCATCAAAGTTAGGCTGAGAAATATCACGTGAATCAATGATATCTCCTTGTTTTTCTTTGAATTTTTTTTCAAATTGTTCTTTGTAATCACCAGAATACGGACTATAAGGGTTAGAAAAAGTTGCAACTCTTTTTTGATTAACTGGATTACTCATAAAGACATCAACCATTTTTTCTGCTCGCTTTTTGGTAGTTGTGGTAGTTCGGAAGAAAAATGGTCGAGGTTTTTCTGTGAGCTGAGAAGTGCTTGTACCTGGGGAAACCATTACTAATTGATTTTGGTTATAGATATCTACAGTTGCCATCGTCATATCACTGGTCCAATGACCAACAATACCTAGAATGTCTGACCGTTTGACTATTTGATTAGCAACCGTCTTTGCTTGCTCCTTACGGTTAGCATCATTAACAATAATAACTTTTAAGCCTTTTCCATTCAGCTTTTTCGACTCTTTCAGCTTTCCAGGTCCTTTAGTTGGTAAAGTCAAATTAGAGAATTTTTCCGATAAACTCAAGTTAACTTCTGTCTGTGCTTGAGCTACTCCCCGTAAGATTTCTCCAGCAAGTTCTGTATTAATCACCTTTCCCGTTTCATCTTGTAAAGCAGGAACAGCAACTGCAATAGTATAGTAATCAACACCCGTCTCTTCTAAAATTGCATTATTGAAATATATTAAAGTTTCTGGATCTCGTTTCTCGTTCCAGTTTTCCTGAAAATATTTAGCTGCAAACGAATAATTTTTTTCCCTGACTGCTTTTACACCCTCTTCTTTCTTTTCTGATGTTACTTCTAGCAGAATGTCCTCACCTTTACTGATTTTATCTCCAATTGGTTCAGGAGTTGCTTGAGGTTGAGGAGTTGGTTGAGGTTTAGGGAGTCGAGAAATTCCAACAACAACAATGACAGTCAACAAAAACAGAAGAATTAGACCTGTCCTAAAATGCCGATTTCGGAACGTCCGGGCAAGGATTTTAGAACCTTTTTCCAGCAACTCTATTATCTGTCTAATTAGAGGTATGCCTCCTCTAGATGGCCAATAAAGTTCAGGCGTAGTAGGGTTTTGGATTAATACAGGTATTTTAGACGCTCTTGGATAATACAATCCATCTCGATCAGGAACTTCCAGTCGTTGCAAAGCTCTCCGTGCTTCTCTAACAGAAGTGTGCAGAGGTTTCCCTTGGATAAATTCTTTCAGGAAATATTGCAAAAAATGCCTTGCTACTAAATCAGAAACAGGTTCTTGCATCACAATCATATTGGGAATATCAAAATCAGCTAAATATTCAGCAATACCCAGTCCATCACAAGAATTAAAAATTGCTAGCTTTACTTTTGGGGCAGCTTTCTTTAAAGCTCCTCTTAACTGATCGATTGATCCATATTCAATAGTCTTATCGGAACTGTGGCCAGCATAAAAAATAATATCCCAATTTCCTAGCTTAATAGCATCAAATAGTTCTCGGAGAGTCAGAGAGTTTCCTCTTGCTGGAATAGAAGTAATTCTTGCCCCATGTCTGTTTAAGTCATTAATCAGTTTCCGATCTTCTTCCAGTTTTAATCTCCCTTGATCGCTGCCAAAAATTGCTAGAATGTGAATTGGTTTTTGCCACGTTTTTTTTCGTCGATTAAATTGGGATAAGATAGCAAACTCTCCTTGGGGAAAAAATGCCTCTTCCTCAAGTAAGTCCCAGGAATCCCAGGATATCTTACGTAGATAATCATTTGATGTATCAATTATAACTCGTACTGATTTATTTGGAGCTTCCTCCCTTAATCTTCTGATTATTTCAGTTATTATGGCTCTAAATGGAAGTTCCCTAAACCAATTGTTTACATTAGATTCTAGGGCTTGGGCCGCTTTGTAACAATCATTCAAACTAGAGACATTGGTAATTTGTTCCTCTGGGATCTTTATCGCTCGTATTTCTCGCCCTAACTCAGCATGAATGTTTCTCCATTGGTCATAAAGTATTGGAAAATATTGGTTAGGAGGCAATTGAAAACAGTCGTATTCTCTGGCAATGAGTTCACCATCTTGCCAAATCTCTAGAAGGGAAACAGGAAAGCCTGATTCAAAACTACCTTGTTCTATTCTGATAAAAATTTGTGTAGCCATTATTATTAATATTTTGTTTTAATTCATAAAATTATATTTTAATTTCATAACTATTTAGTTAATTTCATCGGGACTTGGGGACTTCAAATTTATTACAGGACTTACCCATCACCACCTTATTTAGTAAGGGGTAATGGCCATTAAATTCCACATATGATGTATAATTTAATACTTTGCGTAAGTCCTGTTTACTCAAATAATAAAGTGCTTTGTCACAATAGCAGAATTAAGGCTAACTTGAAGACTAAAGCGATCGCCTACATCGGCGGTAAATTTGTACTGAATAGAATCATTTAGTTCTTCAGCACGAATTTCAAAGAAAGATTCCCCCATTTCATCTAAACCAATAAGTTTTAAATTTGTGGGTAAAAAATGTTGGTCTTGGAGAGGATAAACTCTAGAAAGAACAGCAAATTCTTGATTTGGTTTGGGTAAAATTGCTATCATTAGTGCCACCGGAACTCCTGCTAGTTGCATTCCTAGATCGATAGCGCGACGTACACCTGCTGCTGGATGACTAGGGTCAATTTTCCACAACAACTCGGCAGTTTTCCAGCGTTTTTCTTCATTTTCTGTTGTTTGTAAAATCTGTATGAGATCTTTATTTACTTCTGTGTCTGATAGCTCAGGTTGAGATAAATCTGCCTGGGTTTTGTCTCTTGGCTTTTCTGTGGTTTGATTTAACCTGAAAGCCATTTTCATAGTCGGTTGACGATTTCCTAGAAGTTCTTCCACAGGTTGCCAACCTTCTGTCAAAATACCTTCTAACCAGCTTGTTAATTTTTCCCAATACTTTGATTCAGTTGAGGTATTTTCTGGCAGTTTAATAGCTGCCGGACTCAAATATTTCAAATTTAAAATTAAGTGGCTGGAGTCATAATTTAGTTGAGTCAAAGAAAGTGGATAATTTCCTATTTCATTTTTTTGTAAAAACCTATCTTTGAATTGATCGTGCCGGATAAATCCAATTAAAATAGCTTCTTCTGACTCTACTGAAACCTGTATCAAGATATAGAAATGAGCAGAAAATTCTGGATAATCAATTATTTTCTCGGGAATTTCAATTCCTTCATTTACCATATTCTCATCTGTCAGTAAGCAAACCGTAAATCCATTGACTTGCAGAGGGCAAATTGGTTCCGAACTAATTATTTGATGAGGTGGCAAAGATTCAATTGGATTATCTAATGTTAAATAGCGATCGCTCAACCATTTTTTTAGTGCTAATAAACCTAAGAATTTCACATAAGCTTGCCATTGTTGGGCTTCGTTCTTAAAGCGATCGCTCAAAAGAGTTGCTTGCTCAAAATCTTCAGGTTCTAAATCAATAGTTTGTAAGTGCAATTGTCGGTAATAAAGTCTGTTTTTTTGATTAGAATTAGTCATCTTAATTCTCCCGGTTATTGTTGTAATTTTAAGTTTTATTTTTGCAATCTATGGAATGATTAATGTAGTTATTTCACTACTTATTATGTATGTCAAATAAGCTGATTATATTTAAGATAATAGCGCATTTTTTCAGCGAACAAACTTGTCATTTCTTTGTATTTCCTTCCTGTAGAATTTTCTTTGACTGCCTCTAAAAAAACGGTTTCATCTAAATAACGACTTAATAGTTCAATTAAAGAATCAAGAGCATTTGGATCTAAAACCCCTTGACTGTAATTTAACTCTGCTTGATTCAACAAAATTTGCAGCATTTTCTCCATTACTTGTTCTCGAATTTGCTTCAGCATTTGTTTAAGTTTTAAGATGCGACTAACTTGAGATTGATTATTGATACTAAATTCTTGAGCTATTTCGCTTTGAGATTTATTTTCACAATAAATTAGTCGTAACATAGGTAAAAAATAAGGAGCAAATTCACTATACCAAGCACTTTTTTGTAGTTTCTGCAAACGTTGAGAAAGCACCCCCTCAATAGCATCCAGAATAGCTTGATCGCGATGTTCGTCTAGAAATTCAAGTTCCATTGCGGAAGCATTAGAGGGAGGTGAAATCTCAGTTGGATTTAACATTTGTTCCTGTAAAAACTGAGCAATAGTTTTCAATTGTTCAAGTAGTTCATCTGAAGAATTATATATAACTCCCCTGGGAAAAAGACGATCGCGCATTTCCTGAAGTTGATACTCAGAAGGTTCGGGACATTTGCCCTTTGCACCCTGTTTTCGTCTGTCGCGTCGATATACCTCATGAAAAGCTTCTACCACATCCTGTTCTTGAGGTGAAAGATTTTTAATTTGATAACGCTTAATCTTATTTAGTTTTGCCCAAGGAGTACTTAAAGATAAACCAAATTCTACCCATAGCCTTTGAGTAAGTTCTGAGTGGCGACGGGTGCATAAATTAGTCCAACCATAGAGTCCACCTTGATCGGGATTGAAACTTCTCAGAATTTCCTCCCAGAAATAGGAGTAAGAAGACTGAGAGTTTTCCTGAACTTGCTTAATATTTTTTGTCTTACCATCATCAGTGAGTACCAGGTACAACAAATCTCGGAGGCGAAAAGGATAGCGATCGCCAAATTGTTGAACCAGTTTTTGACAAGCATTAACAATGGCATGGGAAATATAGCAACGCAAAGAAAGTCCTGCTGTTATGCTCAAGGAGTTACAAGAAGCAGAATTTTGAGAACGAAAATAAGATAGTAAGGTAGCTTGAATTTTTCTGTCATCTTGAGAGGAGAGTTTTTTGAGTTCAGCAATAGACGGAAACCAGATTTGAAATTGTTTCTGAACAGGTAATAGTAACTCCTGTCGATATTCCCGGTGAAAAGCAGACACATCAGAGCTAGCTAAATCAATTTTGCATAATGTCCAGTAGTTCTTGGTGAAACCATTTTTCATCCTTTTTACACCTCCATACTATATTTTTAACCTTATTCAATTAGTATTAATGCTTATCAGCACTCACAATACATTTTCCTCAAGGTTCTATTTGGTTATAGTGTTGATGATTTTGAACTTATGCACTTTAGATAATTAATTTCTCAAGTCTAACTAAACCAAGCAACAAAGCCCGGGATAAATATAAAGTGGCGGCAGGCAGGATGCCTGCAGTGAAAATATGTGGAAGCAGGCAGGATGTCTGCCCAAAAAACGAGAACGGGCAAGATGCCCATTCCACATTGAATTAGTATTAATGCTTATCAGCACTCACAATACACTCTCCTAAAGGTTCTATTTGAGTATAGTTTCTGATGATTTGAACTTATGCACCCAAAATATTTTGTATAATTTGTATAAGTTACCCCTGATATATGATTCCTTAGAAATATGACTATTAAGTTAAACAAGATTATTGTTATTGATATTGAAGCTACTTGTTGGGAGACAAATCCCCCGCCAGACCAAAAAAGCGAAATAATTGAAATTGGGATTTGTATTGTTGATGTAGCTGAAGCGAAACCTATTGAAAAAGAAAGTATTTTAGTCAGACCAGAATGTTCCAAAATCAGTGAATTTTGTACCCAACTTACAACTTTAACTCAAGCAGAAGTTGACCGAGGAATTACTTTTTCCGAAGCTTGTTTAAAACTACGGAAAAAATATGAATCTTTACAACGAGTCTGGGCAAGTTGGGGCAATTACGACAAAAATATGTTTGAGAAACAATGTTTATCTAGGAACATAAAATATCCTTTTGGCATTAGACATATTAATGTAAAAAATTTGTTTGCTCTGATTCATGCTTTACCCAAAGAAGTAGGTATGGTAGATGCTTTAAATTTATTAGATATTCCCTTGGAAGGCACTCATCATAGAGGCGCAGATGATGCTTGGAATATTAGCAAAATATTAGGAAAACTACTTTTACAAAGTAGGATAATATAAAATATGCTTGAATAGTTATTGTATAGTTGGGAGTGGGGGAGATTAAATATTGAAGTAATTAGACTTGTCGCGAAATAAAACCTTAAAGTGAAATGGAAAATCCTGGCTTTTC
>NZ_CEZPJD010000260.1:8477-9814 GCF_983059655.1 Okeania sp. | reverse complement strand
AGAAATACTATAGCTTTTTCCTCTCAAATTGTTCATAACATAGACGCATAACTTTACCAGGATAGCCACCACTTGTTTTAATAATCTCTAAAATCTCATCTTCACTAAATTTAATTCCTTGATATTCTTGCTCCAAAAAATCAGTCTGAAGGCGACTTTCAATAAAAGCACGAATGGTTTCCTCATTCCAAGATTCAAGATATTCTTCAATACAAATATTTTTAAATGGAGAAGTTTTCTCCCCACTATCTGGAAATAAAATATCCAGCGGTTTAGAAGCAGCAACTACCAAACGTAAAGGAGGAACAATATCATTTGCTAAAGCACGTAACTGACTACGAAGTTGATTAGTAAACCAGTCATAAATCATATTTTCTACGACATCAAGCAACAACAAAATTTGATATTCCTTGATATTTCTTTTTAATTTATACCCACTACACTTTTCAATACCAATTTGTTCACAAAGCTCTGCATAAAAATCATCATCACTATGAATATGCTGCAAATCTATATCAATTGGCCTTCGAGGTTGCCTGAGATATTGACTAGCTTTTTGAGCGATCGCCTTCAACAGAGAAGATTTTCCTACACCACTATTGCCAATAATAGCAACACTACTACCACTATTAAGTACCTCAAAAATTCTGTTAATTTCTCGCTCTCTATTAAAAAAGAACTTTGGATTATCTATAATTCCTGTCAATGGAATAAAAGGATTAGAAACTTTTTGTGGAAATTCTGTTGAAATACTGGGATTTTGTTGTCGAGCGTACCGATTCTGATATTCTGTTTCTAACCATTCTAATAAGATTGGAAACTTATTTTTTCCAATATGATTTTTGCTGGCTTCAAATTTACGATATACTTTCCTTTTTCGTTTTTTATAAGCTTCCTCATTATCATCACCCATGACAAGACGACAAATTTCTGTCTCATCTTTCTTCAAATTTATCCTTTCAAATCTTCCCAAAAAGAACTCTTGTTCTGCTAAGGTCAATTTATATTCGACAGCAACGCTTTGCAGAAAATTACCCCATTGTTTCCAATTTTCCATCAGCCCGACTTGTATTTTGTCGTATTTAGTATAGTTGAAAATCTGCCTTATCACAAAAGGGGGAAGATTATTTCCCCCAAATTCCCCTTTACTACATTCTTCAAGGGGAAGTTTTTAGGTCTTACAAAATCAAGCAACATTTCATATCCTGAAATTGTAGATTAATTTTAGGAACAACAAAAATTATGGAAAAAGAATGTAACCAAAATAATTGTTTGTGGGTAAAAGATAACAACAACGGCAACCATTATATGTGTCTTAAATGTGGTAGAGAACGTTG
>NZ_CEZPJD010000260.1:0-8377 GCF_983059655.1 Okeania sp. | reverse complement strand
CCCCACTCCCCCACTCTCCTACTCCCCCACTCCCCTACTCCCTAACCCAAATAGGTACTAAGCTCGCAAAACAAAGTCGCTTGCACTTAAAGTTACATCAGTACCTACATTAGCAAACTCAGCACCATTACCAAAACCTTCTGCGGTGCCATTTTGATTATAGTATATACTACCAGTTGCTGTACTCTGAACAATTAAAGCTGAAGAAGTATCAGCAGCAGCATCTGAGGCAACTACAGCAAATTCACTGCTATCACTAAATCCTGCTCCAGCATCACTTGTGATAGCAGCAAAAGTAGTCTTGTCAAGGAGTATCAAGTCTTGCCCTTCATTGAAATCAGTAATTGTATCTACACCCATATCTACCGTCGGAAATGGACTATTAGTGTTGAAGATGAAGCGGTCAATGCTCGCACCACCAATTAGAGTATCGTTACCAACACCACCATTGAGGCGATCGCGACCTTGACCACCATTTAAAATATCATCACCATCACCGCCAAGCAGAATATCATTTCCAATCCGACCTGCCAAAATATCATCGTCATCACCACCTCTGAGCAGGTCATTACCCCGACCACCAACTAACCAGTCTCTTCCACCAAGACCATTTAAAGTATCATCACCTCCAAGACCGGAGAGAAAATCCCCTGTACCTAAACCGTTGAGTCGATTATCATCTGAAGTACCGACCGTATTTTGTAAAACACTGATGCGAGCTATGTCATTACCTGCACCTTCATCTTCTGTGGTGAAATCAGCGTCAGAGCGTGCTTGTAAAATATTTCCTGGTTCAGTGCTACCTTCTCGTACACTGCCAATAAAACCAGGGTGTAATAAAACAGTTCCATTTTCATCTACTCCTGTATCTGGAGCTGCTTGCTGTAATCCTGCTGTATTTGCAGGAAGTTCATCATTTTCTTCTGTTCCTGCATCCCAGATATCTGTTCCATTAGCAGTAAAATCTAGTCCTAAGAAATTTCCATTGTCATCAAAAATTTCAAACCTAGTAGGATTTCCATTACCAGTGAAGGCATCATTACTAGGCAAGATCATGGAAGCATAACTAAAGTAGCTACTGCTGTCAGCATTTTCATCCACAGTAAATTGGGCAACACCAATGTCTCCTTGGAAAAAATTCCTAAAATTGCTATTCTCTACAACTGGCCCTAGAACTCTTCCTTGAACAGTGCCAGCTCCACTATCGTCAAATTCAGTAGATAAAGTAGTTGTAAATTCACCTGTTGGTTCAATAATAGCATCTTCAGCTAACCTTTCCAAACCAGCAGTAGCAGCTTCACTTGGATTTGAATTAAAAAGGTCAAAGTTTCCATCATGAAAACCCACCCACATATCAGAGAAGAATACACTACTATCTGGATTTGCTCCAGAAGCTACGTTCTGAACTAAAACTGTAATATCAGCCATAAATTTTTTTCCTTAGTAATGACCACATTAATAGACAAAAGTTTAGCACAGCAAATACAATTTGTGAATAAATAGGATATATTTATGCCTAGTTTTGATACATATAAACTAATTTAACTTGATTAAAATCAACTAATTAAAGCTAAATTTAAATGGGACAAAGTAAAATTAATGTCTAAAAAAATAAAATTAATCTAATTTCTACTCAAAAAAATATTTGACGCTGCTGAATACACCATAAGTCTCATAATAGCGCCAAATAAAGATGAACTGTTCCCTGTTGCCTGCTATATGAGTCAAGCTACAGATTCAGATTGAACTGTTACTCTTTCCACTTCTAAACAAACTTGCTCTACTATTGGAGTAAAACCCAGAAATAGCTCCACCTTTTTTGCAAATTCTTCTGGGTTACCACTGACATAGAAGCTAGTACAGTGTGGAGGGCGATCGCTTGATATTCCCAAACGTTGAAGTTCCCGAGCTGCAGTATTCACAACAGTGATGGCAGGGTCTACTACCTGTACTGAATTGCCTAAAATTTGTCTAAAGAAATGAAGTAGATGGGGGTAGTGAGTACAACCTAATATCAGGGTATCTATCTGTTTTACAATTAGGGGTTTAAGATATTGTTGCACTACTCCAAAAGTATACACATCATTGATGCGACCTTGTTCAATTAATGGTACTAGAGCAGGCGCTTCTACTTGAAATACTGAAACAGAAGGATCTAATTGAAGAATAGTATTTAGATAAGCATTGCTGTTGACTGTCTGTCGAGTGGCGATGACGCCTATTTTTTTGCTACCTCTGTTGACAACTGTATTTGCACCAGGTTCAATCATACCAATAATGGGAAAATTGTATTCAACTGCTACTCGATCTATTGCTGCAGCAGTAGCAGTATTGCAGGCAACTATCGCCATTTTTACGCCTTGATTTTGCATCCATGTTAGCACTTGACGTACAAATCGTACTATCTCTGTCTGAGATTTTGTACCATAGGGGAGTCGTGCTGTATCAGCAAAATATATAAAGGTCTCTCCGGAGAGTTGACGATATGATTCTTTTAAGACACCAATTCCACCCACACCACTATCAAAGATGCCAATTGGATTTCTCTGTAGTTGTCTAGATTGAGTTTGCCCTAGGTAAGAGGTAATATATTTACCTTTATTAAATTGATAAAAAATATTTGTCATCGTTACAATAGAATTGACAAAAAATAGTAGGTTTGTAGCCAAACCTTTCTAGATAGGAATAAATTAGGGTTAGCATCTTCATTTGTTGCTGACCCTTTACCTTTAAGCACTATAGTGTCGATCGAAACCGGATTTCACTCTGAATCTTAAATCTAATTGTTGAGATTGTTTATTTTAGACAAAATTAAAAAAAAAATAGTCAAAAGTCAAGATTAGGCATTGCTTATGGAAAACACAAAGGCAAAAATTTTATTTAAGAAGTATTTGATGTATAGAAATCCTATTTTATTTGTGTATAAAAATCTTACTGTTTTTAGGGAGCAGGGAACAGGGAACAGGCAAGAGTTTCAGTTTTTTATCTACTTTTTGTTGATTACCCGCAACCTATTTAGGATTGCTATAGCTTTGCAAACAAAAAATCTGGGTGCATCTCAAGGCATGAATAAAGCCAAAAATTTATCGCTTTTAGGCAACAGCTCATCTGGCAACAGGGAATAGGGAATAGGAAATAGAAAATATATAGGAAAAAAGTATTTTTGCAAATATGAGATGCACCCAAAAATCTGACTCTATTTTGTGAATTAAGTAACTCTAAATAATTTTATTAATAATCAAGATTATTTAGCTAATAATATAGATATATAGCAATCAGGAATCAGTAGATATCTCCAAAAATAAACAATAAAATAAATTATCGTACATAAATCATTAGTTATTTCCTTCTATTCCCTATTCCCTCTTTTCTGGAGATGTCTAGTTGTGAAAATTGAGATATTCCTTAAAAGTATAGAATATAGCAATTATTATATTCATATAATAAGTTTTTTTATTCTTCTTTGTTCCCTGTTCCCATAGCCAATTTTTCCTAAATTTTTTCAATATATCAAACTCAAATCATATTGCTATATCTTTAGAGATATCTAATACTTTTTTTATTTAAAATTGCTATAAATGAGCTAAAACTATCATATATAAAAAAGATTATGCATAGTTATAGAAAGATCAATAGCTCAAAATAATTCGATGAAAAAGCAGATCAAAATTATTTTTAGGTAAAGGAAAGGTTAAGGATATTACGAAAAATATCAATAAACTTATAAATTTTATCTGCTAGCTTAGTATAAATACTTAACTTGAAGTAAAATAGAAAAATACATAGTTTATAATTTTTGTAAAATATGTTTATACTTGTAAACCGGGATACAAAAATTTTGGCAATTAGCTTTTCAAAAAACAGGCAACTGCATATTTGATTAGAACCTCAAGACAAACGAAATATTTTATTCCACAAACTTAAAAGCAATTTTGGGATATTCTGATTAAGAAATTCTCCACTTGGTTTCAAGATGATAGAGGTCAGAAATGCTAAAGAAGTTTGGGAGCAAATTCAGGTGTGTCATCCTTAGTTAATAGTTACTGATTTGGTAATGCTTTTAGTGAATTAATACAAAGAATTTGAACATCAGAAAACCATCAATATTTACCGAATTATTAATTATTAATTATTAATTGTTAATTATTAAATAATTTTGGTTTAAAGCCTCCCCATTTTAAGGGGAAAAAAGCGGTTGAGGGATGGCGAGGTCCCCTCGCCATATCCAATCAACCAAGACAGCGGTCGTTTGCGGAGCAGTCCGTTAGGATGGGACGGCGAGGAGACCTCGGCATATCTAATCGACCAAGAGAAGAAATAATATCTCCTTATATTTAATCAAGAAGGGTTTTAACCAGAGGTAATTATCAATTATCCATTATCAATTATCAATTAATGAACTATGTTTCCTTACTTAAATAACCATCTTGATTTAGGTTCCACTGTAAAAGATTTACCACTTCATAGTATTCGAGTTGAAATTGATACATCAGGAATTACATTAGCTAAAGTTTTTGAAGAAAATCCCCTACTTCCAGGTATTATTTTAACAAAATCGGGTAAATTTATTGGGATGATTTCTCAACGACAATTTCTCAAAAAATTGAGTCTCCAATATGGAAGAGAAATTTTTTTAAATCGTTCTGTTAAAGTTTTATATGACTTTATTAAATATGAATTATTAATCTTCTCAGGAGATACACCTATTGTAGATGCTGCTGATAAAGCAGTAAAAAGACCTCAAGAATCTATTTATGAACCAGTTATTGTCGAAAATTCTCCAGAAGATTATCAAGTCTTAGAAACTCAAAAGTTACTTATCGCTCAATCTTATATTCATCAACTTGCTAAAGATTTATTGCAGAAACAAACTCAAGCACAACTAATTCAAACAGAGAAACTTGTAATGTTAGGGCAAATGGTAGCAGGTTTAGCCCATGAACTGAGAAATCCAATTAACTGTGTGGCAGGTAATTCTAAGTTTATGTCTGGTTATTATCAAGACTTTCTTCAATTGATTAATACTTATGAGAAAAATATACCTGAACCTATAAAAGAAGTTGAAGATTTCAAAGAAGAGATTGATTTTGAATTTGTTAAACAAGATTATTTAGAGATGATGAATAGTATAGAAATTTCGGCTGACCGGATGATTCAACTTGTTAGTAGTCTCCGCAATTTTTCTCACATGGAAGGTAGCAAACGCCAAGAAACAAATATTAATGAATGTTTGGATGGTACTCTATTAATTTTAAAGAATCGTTGGAAGGTTAGTGGAGTTGAAATTGTTAAAATTTATGGGGATTTACCGCTGATTTTGTGTCATTCTGGTCAAGTTAGTCAAGTATTTATGAATTTGATTACGAATGCTCTTGATGCTCTAGAGGAAAATCAAGAAAAAGAAACTAATAGTAAACCTGGTAAAATATGGATTCATACTGAAGTTAAAGATTTATCTGAAAGTACAGATCAAAATTTGGATAAATTTACTAATAAGGTAAAATTAAATTCTAATTATAAGATGAAAAGTAGTGTAATTTCTACTGAAAATACTAAAGCAATTTATGGTTGGCTTTCAGTTCGTATCATTGATAATGGTCCTGGTATTCCTTATGAAATTCAAAAGCAAATTTTTGATAAATTTTTTACTACAAAACCTGTAGGTAAAGGTACTGGCTTAGGATTAACAATTAGTTATCAAATTGTTGTTGACAACCATCAGGGAAAGTTACAGATTAACTCAACTCCAGGAGTCGGAACTGAATTTGAAATATTGTTGCCTATCAAGTAAAATTTATTAAGTTAATATGAGGTTAATTAGTTGTTTTTGATTGAGTAAAAATTTTGGACGTATGTTAGTAGCGATCGCTCAAAATTATTTTTCATATCTAGCATTCAAGTTAATTTATACCAATTTATCGATATAAAACTATACTTATTGAACATTTCAATTATTAAGTAATATTGTTAGCAGTTATTTGTATAAAGTATTGTTGAACTGTACTTTTTTCGTAGCACTTTATCTCCACATTCCACATAAAAGCGCTATATATTATTTTCAGTCTAAATAATTTTTATAATAAAACTTTGAGTTGCACTCCATATATTTCTTTTACAGTTATGATTAGTGCAACTCAATTATTAACTACTGTCTTTAATTCATTTCCTAATTGAAGTAGGATTAAAAAAGCTATTCTTAACGATTTCTATAAACCCTCAAACTCTAAATTTTCAGCTATATCCTGATAATGAAGCCCATCCTGATGAATTTTTAAAGCTCTTTGTTTGTGAAGTTTCTTAGGGCTATTTTGTGAAGATAAGAAGATAGAGGTTGATTTATCTAATTGGACAAATAATCTCTGATCGGGCTAATAACTTCCCCTCAGAAATCATAGAGTTTTTTTGCTCATCTTTAGGCTCAAGAGAATCAAGCCATTCCTCAATAATAATTCTACAAATTTCTGTTGTTGAGATTCCGCTCTGTCTCGCAACTTTCTCTAACTTGGGCATCTTTTTTTTGCTAATCCTTAAACCTATAGACTTTTTAGTCAAGGCTTCAGGGTCTTCTTTAAATGTCCCATCAGAGTTTCTCGGTCTTCTTTTCTTCATACCTTTAACCTTTGCTAGCCATTGCTAAAATCTATTTTAGCAGGGTATATGGAGTTTGATAAAAAAGGTTCAGGCGTTAAAATTTGTAGTTAGATGAAAGCAGGAGGCAGAAGGCAGAGGGCAGAAGGGAAGAGCTTTAAGAGCTATTTTACTTTTTGTTATATACTTAATTTTTTTCATGCCTACCTACTTATATGAAATCCGGTTATACAATCGTCTCACTCTATACTTCCATTCAACATAGGCATAAAATGCCAGTATATCCCTTAAATACAGAAAATTTCAGACTAATAGACATCTCCAATAATAAAAAATCAAATCAATTATCGCATAGAAACTATCGATTCTTTCTCCCTAGTGCAGAATGGCAGAAATAACTGACCAGTCACAAAATACTAAAAGCCTTACCAATTAATACTTCTGACTTCTGACTTCTGACTTCTGACTTCCGCGTAGCGGCACTAGTCCCTACTTCCTCTTTTCTGGAGATCTCTAATCTAATGTGGTACAACTGACGGGGTCAATATTTTGCGCTTGTTCGCTATCATAATTCCTATCTTCCCTACTACTCCTTAAAGCTATCAACATAATTAGGGCTTGCTGAAAAAGTCTGATGGGTGAGGGTAGGGAGTAGTTAAGAGTTAGGATGAACGGGGAGTTGTATGAAGAGGTAGTCATTGATCATTGCCCCTGAGTTTTTCTCTTATCATTACCTCAAATCCTTACTTTTTCCCCTCCATCCAACTAAAAGCTGGTACTTTTTAAGTTCCTAAAATTCTTCAAACTCATATCTGTTAATGCGCGCGATATTTAATCAGCAAGCCCTAATTACTTCATAACTGTGGAAACTGCTCTAATTCCTTTCCTTTCTCCCAACTACTTTATTTCGCCAACCCAACGGCTCTCCTGACTGACTACTGACATTACAGAATAATTAATTATCCAGATTACATATTATTTATCTAGACAAATACTTGACGTCCATTGCTAGCCTTGGCTATCATACAAATAGCACGTTAGTAAGTTAAATGAAGATAAAAATCTCTTTACCAATCAATTTATAAACTGAATCTCTTTTTTTGATCTATCTGATTCAAGTCACTCTATCTATTAAGGAGAAATAAACATGAATATTCAAGAAATAGTTATTGAGCAAATCTGCGAAGAGTTTAAAATTGATTCCAACAATCATAATCAGCAACTTTCAGTAGAAAACCTCAAAGATATTATCAGATGTACAACAAACAAAATGCTTATGGCGCATTTTCAAATATTACTAGATAACTATCTCGAAAATAGTGATAAAAAGAACGCTCTACATCAACTCAGTATTTTCGCAAATATAGAATCAGAAAATGATGCCAATGAAATAAAAAAATTAAGTGGCTTTCATGATATAGGCAAACAAATTGCAAATATTGAAGTTAGATTTCTAGAAACAACTCTTGGTTTAAGAACTTAGTTTTAATTAACAATTTAATAATATCTTTGAGCTTAAGGAAAAAGTAATTAGCAAAAAATAAAAATAAGGAGTAAATGAGTGGGAATAATCTTCGACAATGAAAATCGGTGTAAATAAAAATTGTAAGAAATCCTTTTGCCTTTTGCCCTATACCTTCCTTAAGGTATAAATATTCGGCGGACATGATATTTTCTATTGTTTATGAAACTTTAAAGCAAAAAAAAAGCCCTCAAGATAGAGGACTTTTGATAATTAAATCAATCAACTAGTAATTAACCATTGATAGAAGGAGCTTCTACAGCAGCT
>NZ_CEZPJD010000259.1:0-9825 GCF_983059655.1 Okeania sp. | reverse complement strand
ATTTGTAAATATGCTAGCGCACATTGCTATATAAAAAACCTTCTGCCTTCTGCCTTCTGCCTTCTGCCTTCGGTCCACAGATATTATAAGTATTCAATCGGATATGATATAAGGACAAGAATGGGGTCGATGGGAATTTTCACGCCACCAACCCCATTGACATTTTCTGTAAAAGTAGGGTAATAGACCGATAAGGGAAAAGTATTACCTTATCTTAGTTTTGAACTGTTTAACTGTCATCACCTTTGCTTCGACTGCGATAATGACTTTTTTTCTGTTTCCTACATCTAGTTAGTAAAAAAAGAAGTAACATATTATACTATTCTGCCCATAAATTATCGGTTGTAAAGTTGAGTAAGTTGTAGTAAGCGATCGCTCAATTCTTGAGTCAAAAGCTCTGAAGTGGTATAGCGCCAGCGCCACTGTCCAGGATTAACACTAGGATCATTCATACGAGCTTTGTTATCTAAGGAAAGAATATCTTGGAGAGGGAATATTGCCATGTCAGCAACAGAAGCGGAAGCTAAACGCATCAATGACCAACTGATTTCATTGAGATCGCCATCGCTAGCATAACCCAAATACTGAGCAACGTGCTGTCTTACTTTCTGAGGAGCTTGTAACCACCAACCGACAGTAGTATCGTTATCGTGAGTACCTGTGTAGACTATGCAGTTGTTGATATAACTATGAGGTAAGTAAGGATGATCTGCCTCACCGCCAAAAGCAAACAATAATATTCGCATTCCCGGAAATTCAAAGCGATCGCGCATTGCCTCTACTTCTGGAGTAATAATTCCCAAGTCTTCTGCCAAGATAGGTAGAGTTCCCAGAGCTTCCTGTAATTTGGAAAATAATTTGTATCCAGGTGCTTTTACCCATTCGCCATTAATAGCATTATCTTCCCCCGCAGGCACTCGCCAGAAAGCTTCAAAACCCCGGAAATGATCGATGCGCACGATATCTACATATTGTAGAGTTGCCCTAAACCTTTCGATCCACCAAGCAAAGTTAGTATTAATTAAGTTTTCCCACTTATAGACAGGATTTCCCCATAACTGCCCAGTGGCACTAAAATAGTCTGGTGGTACTCCTGCTTTCCATGCAGTTTCTAAAGTTTCTGGGTTGAGTTCAAAGTTTTCTGGGTGACTCCAAACCTCTGCACTATGATGACAAACATAAATCGAAACGTCGCCAATAATTTTGATATTTTTACTATTACAATATCTGCGTACTTTTGTCCATTGTTCAAAAAACTGAAATTGCAAGAACTTATGATATTCAATATTTTCGTGTAATATTTCAGTTGCTATTTTTACTGCACCTGATTCTCGACGAGCTAAACCTGTTTCCCATTGATTCCATGTTTTATCTGGGTTGGCCTCATGCAAAGCCATAAACAGAGCATAGTCATTTAGCCAATATGATTGTTGTTGGGAAAAAATTTCGTATTCTGGTGGAATGGCTTGTTTGAAGCGATGGTAAGCTTGCTGGAAATACTTAGTTTTGTGGGGAATAACTTCTGCAAAGTTGACTCTGGCGTATGCTGGATCTCCTTCTGAAGCTAGAGGTATAAGTTCATCAGGATTTAATAATCCTTTCTCTGCCAATATATCTAAACTGATTAACAGAGGATTTCCTGCAAAGGCACTGAAATTCATAGTATAGGGTGAATGTTCATAACCTGTTGGGCCTAGAGGTAATACTTGCCAGATTTTTTGTCCACTTCTGGCCAAAAAATCAATAAACTCATAAGCTGATTTACCTAAATCCCCGATGCCGAACCTACTAGGTAAACTGGTAGGGTGTAGTATGATGCCACTTGCACGTTCAAAAGTCATAGTATTTATAATTTATCAATCAAAGGTCAAAAGTCAAAAGTCAAAAGTCATATAAATTAATAGTTTCTACGCTATAATTTCTGTGACTTTCAGCTTCGTAAGATATTACCAGATACTAAATTTCAAGTTAGCATTTATTGAGCTAAATTTATATAATCATATCTTTAATATGGCTGAATTTATAGATTTAGGATTATGAACAAATCATAAAAATGTTATTAATTAAGTACCTATGTAAAATTAATTTAACATTTGTAAGCAGGCACTAAGGCAAAAAAAATATACTTGTGTGCTTGAGCAATAGCTATAAAAATTATCTGGCGTTGGTAAATTAGTGTATGATATTGATCTTAATTATTTAGGAGTCAGTAGTCAGGAGTCAGTAGTCAGGAGGGAAGAAAGAAGTAAAGAGGAATAGAAGGAGAAAGTTTTTCGGGGAGCGTAAACGTTCAGTGGAACTATGCGTCAGCAAAATGGAGTTTTATCACGCTCTTATCCGGACATGATATCATACCTCAAATTACCAACGCCATTATCTTTCCTCGCTATTAGCTAATCATCAAATCTACAACTAATGTTGCTTTACTACTTATTTGAAATATTTAATATATGACTTCTAATTTTCAACATATGTACATTATACTCCTGGATTTTTTGTTGCCTAATTTTTTTAACTTTGTACTTTATTCAATGAAGAAATAGTCTATTTATATTCATAATATTTTTAATTAACTAAAAAACAATCAATTATTTTTATCTAAAATTAACCCGTTATTAACCAAGGTTTAACTATTTAATTCATCTTGCTTTTGACCTTCAACTTTTAATTAGTAGAAGTGCTAGTATATCAAAGAAAAATTCTTAGGAACATAGACCATGAATTTGAAGCTATATTTTATCCGGCATGGAGAGACTACATACAGTAAAACTGGCGGTTACTGTGGAATTTTAGATCCAGAATTGACACCAGAAGGTTTAGAAATGGCAGAACAATTTGCTAAAACTCATAGCTCATTAAATTGGGCTGCTGCCTATGTTAGCCCAATGAAAAGAACAATTGCTACTGCAAAACCTTTATGTGATGCAGTAGGATTAGAAATGCAAATAAGGGATGGTTTAAAAGAAATTGCTTACGGAAAATGGGAAGGAGAAACTCCAGAAACAGTTAATCGCAACTACCATGATGAATATGTTCGTTGGTTAACAGATCCTGGTTGGAATTCACCTACTGGTGGAGAAAAAGGTATAGATATTGCTCGTCGCTCTTCTCAGGTAATTCAAGAAATTCAAGATAAATATGAAACGGGTAATGTATTAGTTGTATCTCATAAAGCAACTATTAGAATTATGCTTTGTGATTTATTGGGAATTGATATTGGCAGGTATCGCGATCGCATTGCGATGTTGGTTGGTGGAGTAAGTATTGTAGAAATGGGTCATCATGGTCCATTGCTACATTGTTTATCAGACCGTTGTTATCTGGACGAAAAGTTACGATCTTTACAGGGAACTTAAGATAATTAATAATTAATAATTAATAATTACTTCTCCTTTAAAATGGGTAGGATTGACTAAAAGGAATATTTTCCTTTTTATCCTTTTAAAAGATGAGGATTTAAACCACAAGTTTTTCGGTGATTTGGGATTAGGATATAAGTAGGTTTTTTAATAAATAAGGAGGCTTGATAATCGAAATTTAAGTTAATTTTTTATCTTCTTTATTCTGTCTTTATTAGCATAGTAGTAGAAGCAAAAATTAGGATATATTAAAAGCTTAAAACTCAGACAAAGCCAGATTTTTCCTTCTGACTTCTGCTATTAAAAAGTAGGTATTTACTTAAAGATAGAGAATAGGCGACAAGGAACCTTTTTGATTTTAAGTAATTCTAAATTTTCTTTCCAGGAAAAATATATAGCAATCCTATTTTATTCGTGTCAAAAATATTACTGCTTTTTAGGGAATAGCGGTCGAGGGATGGCGTTTGCTATCGCAAAGCTGCGCTAACAGCGGAGCGGCTCTGATAAGAGCGGGTCTCCTCGCCATATCCAATCGACCAAGAGAGCGGTCAGACCCCGCGTCGCCCTCAGCTCGCTTGCGGAATGCTGACTCCTGTGAGGGAAAACTTAACTGGGAACAGGTAAGAGTTTCAGTTTTTTTATCTACTTTTTGATTTGTCGCAACCTATTTAGGATTGCTATAGAAAAACTAATTAACTTTTACGAGGGAATATCGTTACTCGTATACTATTACCAAAAAGTATAATTTAAACAATAGAAATAATTATTAACTATGAAAATTTTAGTTTTAAACGCCGGCTCTAGTTCTCAAAAAAGTTGCTTGTATGAAATTACTGGGGAAAACTTACCAGAAAATCCACCAAAACCAATTTGGGAAGCAGCAATTGACTGGACTGCTAATGATAATTATGGCTTGATGGAAATAGCAGCAAATGGAATAGAAAAAGAGGTAAAACTTAATCCAGAAAAACGCCTAGAAAGCATTGCTAAAATGTTAGAAACTCTTAGCCAAGGAGAAACTAAAGTTATAGAAAAACTATCCGATATAAATGTAGTTGGTCATCGAGTAGTTCATGGCGGTTCAGATTATTCAGAGGCAACATTAATTACAGATAAAGTCAAGGCAACAATCAAAAATCTTATCCCTTTAGCGCCTACTCATAATCCAAATCATTTAGAAGGAATTGAAGCGATTGAAAAAACATTAGGAAATGTGGCTCAAATAGCAGTATTTGATACAGCATTTCATAGTAAAATGCAAAAAAAAGCTGCTGTTTATCCAATTCCTTATGAATGGTTTGAAAAAGGAATTCGACGCTATGGATTTCATGGCACAAGTCATAAATATTGTGCTCAAAAAACAGCAAAAATCTTAGGAAAACCACTAGAATCTTTGCGGATAATTACTTGTCATTTAGGTAATGGAGCTTCTTTAGCAGCAGTTCGTAATGGAATTAGTATTAATACTACTATGGGATTTACTCCATTAGAAGGATTAATGATGGGAACTCGTAGTGGCTCAATTGACCCGGCAATTCTCATTTATTTAATGCGAGAATATGGTCTTGATGCAGAAAAACTCAATACAATTCTCAATAAAGAATCAGGATTAAAAGGAATATCTGGAAAATCTGGAGATATGCGTTATATAACCACAGCGATGCAAGAAGGAGATGAACGTGCCCAACTAGCATTCGATATTTATATTCATCAACTTCATTGTTGTATTGGAAAAATGCTAGCTTCTCTTGGTGGTGTAGATGTTTTAGTATTTACTGCTGGAATAGGAGAACATTCAGCAATTGTCAGAGAAAAAACTTGTGAAAATTTTGAGTTTTTAGGATTAAAAATAGACCGGGAAAAAAATATTAAATCAGAGATGGATACCGAAATTTCTACTTCAGATTCAAAAGTCCGAGTGTTGGTAGTACATACAGAAGAAGATTGGGCGATCGCTTGCGAATGTTGGCAAAAAATGAATCAAGCTTAGGTGATATTTGGACTAAAAATTTGATAAATAGTTAATTTCTTTTTGATTAATTTGTCATAGTACTAATACAATTTTACAAAAGAAAGAAAAAAGTCATAAGGTACATCAGTACAGTAAAATTACCGAAAAATTCAGGTATAAAGCCTCTCCATTTATTTTATAAGAAGAGGTTACTCTAAATTCTAAATTCTAAATTCTAAATTCTTGAATGTTATGGACAATGAAGACCTCAATCAACTAAATATGCAGCCAATGGCAGAAAGTCCTTTAGATCATTTAGGAGAGGAACCCCCAAAACCAGATCCAGAGGAAATGTTGCCATTGCTAACTTCTTCAGAACCCTCCCAAAGGATGATTGCAGCGCGAGCTTTCTGTGAACTCCAGGAAAAACGGGCTATTATTCCGTTAATTAAATTATTAGAGGATGATTGTCCATTAATACGAGTAAGTGCTGCTTATGCTTTGGGCCGTAATCCTAGCCCAGATGCAGTAGAACCTCTAATTACACAATTGAATAGGGATTTCAACGGCTATGTCCGTAAAGGAGTAGTTTGGGCCTTGGGAAATTGTCGCGATCGCCGTGCTTTGGAGCCTTTAGTTGATGTCCTCAGAACAGATATTTCTGCAGTACGTCTATGGGCAGCAAGTTCTCTTGGCCAGATGGCCAAAGTTAGTTATGAAGTGGTAGTAGGGGCAATACCACCATTAATCGAAGGTTTGCGACGAGACTCAATGCCAGCAGTTAGAAGTAATTGTGCATGGGCAATTGGTCAATTATGTCGAGAATTACCTTCTAATATAGTTTATGCAGGTGGTATTGATGCCTTAATTGAAGCATTAGAAGAAGATCGAGATATGGGAGTGCGCGAAGATGCTAAATCATCTTTGTTACGAGTAGGAGACCCCAGGGGTCTGCAAGTTATTGAAGATTTAGCAATGGAAGGGTTATAAATTAGAATTTAGAATTTAGAATTTAGAATTTAGAATTAATTTTGAGCTTTGGTATTTTTAATGATTGCATGAAGATTAGCAATGGAAGGGTTATAAATTAGAATTTAGAATTTAGAATTAATTTTGAGCTTTGGTATTTTTTGACAATGCAGCACGTTTTGCGTTGGGGTAATATCAAATCCGGTTGAATACTTGTATAGTCGGAGGAGATAGGGAGATGGCAGGACTAATTCATTGTCACCGGAGAAAAATTGTATCTTTTGAAATCTCTTATATCTTGCCAAAGTTACTTAATGGAAAATATAGGGTGACAAATATTCTCTGACCACAAATTAGCCCTGTGGGGAGATGGGGATATTGAATATTGAAGTAGAATTATAAACATATACTATATAACCGGATTCTATATAAAATACCCATTGCAAAACGTAATTCTAAATTCTAAATTCTGAATTCTGCATTCTTTTAATTCTGCATTCTTTTAATTTTGAGCTTTGGTATTTTTAATGATTGCATGAAGAATAGAAATTAATTCAGAAGTTGTGATGCGCGGTAATATAGCGCTTTTCACATGGATAGACTACAGTTAGTATGGGCAACCCAAAAGCATTTTTCTACTCCCTACTCCCTACTCCCTACTCCCTACTCCCTACTCCCTACTCCCTACTCTAAGTGCCAAAAATAATTTTGTGGTCTACTCAAATGAAAAGCGCTGTAATGTAATGCAGGGATATTTTAATGACTCAGAGGCGACTGAAAGGGTATTTCGAGGTGGATGGTTTCACAGTGGAGATTTAGCAGTGAGCTATCCAGATGGTTATATTGAGTTACGCGATCGCGCTAAGGATATTATTATTAGTAGTGGCACAAATATTTCTACTATTGAGGTGGAGAGGGTTATTTATAAACATCCGGCAGTTTTAGAAGTTGCGGTGATAGCTATTCCAGATGCGAAACGAGGTGAAGTTCCCAAAGCTTTTGTGACTATCAAGCCTGATTTTAGTGCGACGGAACAGGAAATCATTGATTTTTGTCGTCAGCATTTAGCAGTTTTTAAGATTCCGAAAGCAGTTGAATTTATAGAACTGCCAAAAACTGCTACGGGTAAGGTACAGAAGTATTTGTTACGGGAAAAAGAATGGATCGGTTATGAAAAAAGGATTCACTAGAATTTAGAATTTTTTGATAATTTAGAATTTAGAATTAATCTTGAGCTTTGGTATTTTTTGAGAATGCAGGGCTTGTAACTGTTGGCTAAAATCTGGTATTATCTATAAAAATCTGGGATTATCTGTTTTATGTTACTTGGATATCATACTGAACTACATCCGAATAATCAGCAAATAACCTTACTAGCTAAACACGCTGGTGTAGCTCGTCACGCCTGGAATTGGGGATTATGGCTAACTAGAAACATCCTTAATCACAATTCCAATAATCCAGACAGCAAACTTAAGTTTCCTACTGCAATTGACTTACATAAACTTTTAGTAGCAATGGTTAAACCTAATAACTGTTGGTATTATGAAGTGTCTAAAACAGCGCCTCAATATGCTTTGAGGCATTTGTCATTAGCTTGGAAGCGTTGTTTTGGCAAAGTCTCAGGACAACCTCAATTCAAGAAAAAAGGTAGGGATGATAGCTTTACTTTAGATGGCTCAATTACGGTCGGCTTTAATCGTATTAAACTACCAAGAATTGGATGGGTAAAAACTTATGAAATCTTGCCAGATAATATCAATCCGAAGTCTGTAACTATTAGTAGAAAAGCTAATCGTTGGTTTGTCAGCTTTAAAGTAGAAAGAGAACCTCAAAACACTGAGAAATTAGTAGATGTAGTTGGTGTAGATTTAGGTGTAAAATCTCTAGCAACACTCTCAACTGGTGAAGTTTTTGTTGGTGCTAAATCTTTAAGAAAGTTAGATTCTAAGTTGTCTCGGCTGCAATACCTGAACCGACATAAAACTAAGTTTTCTCACAACTGGAGGGCAGCACAACTGAAGATAGCTAAACTACATAGCAAAATAGCTAATATCAGAAAAGATACATTGCACAAGCTAACTACTTACTTGGCTAAAAACCACAGTCAAATAGTAATAGAAGATTTGAATGTATCAGGCATGATGGCTAATCATAAGTTAGCGGCAGCTGTTGGTTCTATGGGTTTTTATGAGTTTCGTAGACAGCTAGAGTACAAGTGTGAGTTATACGGCTCATCCTTAACCATTGTTGATAGATGGTTTCCTAGTTCTAAGACTTGTTCTAACTGTGGAACTGTTAAAGAATCTCTGTCTTTATCAGAGCGCGTTTTCAATTGCGAACATTGTGACTTCATTTGTGATCGAGATTTGAATGCAGCATTAAATTTAGCTATGGCGGGCAGTTTGCTCCGCAACGCTAACGCGAACGTCCGTGTCAGCTTGTGGACTGGATAACGCCGACGTTGCCAGGTAGAAGCAAGAATAGAACAGATAATCATAGATTTCTATAGATTATCGTAGGTTTCTAAGAACGGCGTTTTGCAAGAGCAGGGAACAGGGAATAGATTTTTACACCAAAGTTTGTAAGTGACTGTTAAAATTCTAGTGCAGGATGGCGGAAATAACTGACCAGTTACAAAATCCTAAAACAATTACAAATCAAAAATGATTGACTGTCTTGAGTGCGTCTTACATTCTGGAGGGTCTGTGTGCGGAACTATTTCCGCACTTTATACGCCCCGTAGGAAACCTCAGAATTACGCACTCGCTTTTAACTTCCGCGTAGCAGCACTACTTTATGTTAATTTCCCCTACTCCCCTACTCCCCTACTGCTGACTTCTCCGTCTTTGCATATGTTGACGAAACTGCTCTCGTTGCTCTTCAGTTAAAATATTCGCCATTTGCTCTCGGGATGACTGCATAATTTCGCGCATCTGAGTTTTTTGTTCTTCAGAGAGATTTAACTCTTTCATTGCTCTACGGGGGCGTTGACCTTGTGAAGTCAAAGTTTGGAGCTGTTGCTGCTGTTTGGGGGTTAGAATATTTTGGATTTGAGCTTTGCTTTGCGCTCGAATTTCTTCCCACTGAGTTTTTTGTTCGGGAGTCAGATTCAAATTTTTAGGATGAGCATTAACTTTTAAAGGATTAGCTAATAGAATAGTGGCAACAAGGCCAAATAATAATAGAGAAAAAGATTGACGCTTCATGAGATTTATTTACAACTCCATGTATTAGGTGCTTATTGTCTTAATCCTATAGGCGATCGCTCGTAAACAACCAGAGCTGAAAGTCCTAATTTTATCTAGGACTTTAGTCCTAAAATCCAGAAGGAATAAGAAAGAAGAAAGAAAAACATTACATTGTTTGAGTTTTAAGCTTTTGATATTTCCTACCTTTTGCTTCAACTGCTATAATCAAATACTTCCTTAACTTTACTGATTTTAGGGTTTTAATAAAATTCCTTATCTTCGGAATATAGCAGTTAGTCTAGTAGTGGACTGTTTCACCTAAAATAGTGCATTAGATTTGTTATTGCGAACGATA
>NZ_CEZPJD010000258.1:2119-9838 GCF_983059655.1 Okeania sp. | reverse complement strand
TGACAAAATTCATTATTCTAGAAATTTCATCCCTCTCACCTTTATATGTTCTTGGAATAAGTTGAACTTTACTACTATCTTGATTTGAGACAAATAATTTTGGTACTTCATTTTCCTCAGTTCGTCTTCCCGACAAAAATCGAAATCCTACTTGATTTTTCGGTAAAACTTCTCTGATTAAATACCTTTTTTTTACTCCACCTTGCTTAAGATACTCTATCTCAATTTCCTCTATACCCATTGAATTACCATTCAAAGGTGGCTCGAAAAATTGTTCTAAAATTCCAACGTTTGTAGAAAGAAACTCAAAAGTAATTTCTTGATTTTTAATGACTTTTCTACCAGTATTTTCAATATCGCAAGAGATGACATACAAATCTGCAACCTCATAATCTTCACCGTAAAGGATACTAATATTTTTCTGAGGTATATCTTTTTTGAACTCTAAAACACTCAATATATTTGTTGTATAGGAAAGCTCCATTGCTTGGTCTTGACGTTGTTTGTTTGATGAGAAGTAATTAAATAGTGCTACTGAAAAACCAGAGATAATAGCAATAGCAACCTTTTGCCAAAAATCACTATTCTCTAATAGTGTTTGAATTATTTTCGGATATTCATTTAAGTTATCCATCTGATAATCTCCTTATTTTTTTAAATAACAATTGGGTGCATCTCATATTTACAAAAATACTTTTTTCTTATTCCCTGTTCCCTGTTCCCTAAAAGCGATAAATTTTTGGCTTTATTCAAAATTGAGATGCACCCTAACAATGATTAATTTTATACCAATTTGTTAAAGATATGGAGGAGTTTTATCTCCCCAAACCCCACTTTGAAAGGGGGACTAAGAATTCAGGTTTATGTCATAATTTTATTAAAATTGCCCGCTACGCTATTAGTATGCCTGAATGAGATAAAATTCGCTATAACTGTTAACCAATAACTGGTAACTAACAACCAATAACTGTGAACTATTAACTGATAACTGATAACTGATAACTGTTAACTGTTAATCCACTGCCGAGTACCGAAATATTTACAAGAATGAGCAGCAATATTAGCAGCATTTGCCAAAGCTTCTGTAAATTCTCTATGAAAAATATAGTGACAAAATGCTCCATGAAAAATATCACCTGCACCTAAAGTATCAACAGGATTCATTTTCGGAACTTCCACATTACCAAACTTACCTTGACTCAAATATTTAATAGGTTTTTCTCCTTGAGTAATAGCAATATGTGGAATATTTTGATTCGCTAAATAAGCAAAAACTTCCTCTTGACTTTCACAGTTAGGAGGATAAAAATTAGCAGAACAAATAGCATAATCAACAAAAGGTAAAATTTCCTCAAATCCTGGTTTCCAACTACCACCATCTATAACAATAGGAATATTTTTTGACTTAGCAAGTTGAGCAATTTCTAGACTAGCTGCCATTTGATGACCGTCGATTAAAACAATATCAATATTAGGAATAATGTCTGGGTCAATCAATTTTTTTGAGATTTGAGACTTAGCAGCATTGATAGAAATTACAGAGCGATCGCCTGTATTTTGAGTAGTAATAATTGATGAAACTGGTGGTGGTTCGTCACGATTTTTATCTAAGTCTTGTATTGTGACATTATGCTTTTCTAAATCTGCTCTAATTAGGTGAGTTATTGGATGATTTCCTAACCCACAGAGAAGAGTTGCTTGATTACCAAAATAGCTAAATGTTACCGCTGCATTTGTGGCAGGTCCCCCTGCTGTAATAGTATGATCGGCAGCAACAATTTTTTGATTTTTTTCGGGATAAGTTGTTGTGAGATAAAGTAAATCTAAGGTTATTAACCCGACAAATAATCCGGTTTTAGTCATTGTTTTTTTTGTAAGCATTAAGCGGTCAGCTATCAGCTATCAGCTATGAACTATTAACTAATTATGATACCAAAGGAGGAATTAGTCCCTAAAGAGAATTAAAATTTATGTTTGCTTCCCCATAAGATAAATTTTGCCATCTTTGAATATTCGGTTTATCTTAAATATCAATAAATTAAGCTGATAGCTGACTGCTAATAGCTGAATGCTTATATAATAGATTTATTTATCGAAAATTGGTGTATCTAAAAATTAGTATAAATGAATAAATTAACAGTAAATTTTTGCTGTCCGGCAATGCCATCTCAACTTAAATTACGACCCTATCAAGAACAAGCTATTAATAATTGGTTTACAAATAGAGGTAGGGGAATTTTGAAGATGGCAACAGGTAGTGGAAAAACAATAACTGCCTTAGCGATCGCTACTCAACTTTATCAAAAAATTACTTTACAGGCATTAATTGTGATTTGTCCTTACCGTCATTTAGTAACTCAATGGGCAAGAGAATGTGAAAAGTTTAGTCTTAAACCAATTCTCGCTTTTGAGAATGTACATACTTGGCAAAATCAACTTTCTACTACACTTTATAATATTCATTCTGGCTATGAAGAATTTATTACTGTTATTACTACAAACTCTACTTTTATTTCAGATAGTCTCCAATCTCAGATTAAATATTTTCCTGAAAAAACTTTGATTATTGGGGATGAAGCACATCATTTAGGTTCGCCCAAATTAGAGAAGAGTTTACCCAAAAATATTGGTTTAAGACTTGCTTTGTCTGCCACGCCAGAAAGATATTTTGATGACCAAGGAACTACAGCAATTTTAGATTATTTTGGTGAAGTATTACAGCCTGAATTAACTTTGGCTGATGCCATTATACAAGGTGCTTTAGCTCGTTATCTTTATTATCCAGTTTTAGTAGAATTAACCGAAGCAGAAAGTCGAGCTTATGCAAAATTAACTTCCAAAATTGGTTGGGCATTATTATTATCAGAAAAAGAAAATGTAGAAATAGAAAAAGAAGATTTAACAGCTTTATTAATTCAGCGTTCTCGTTTAGTCGCTTCAGCAACAAATAAATTAACAGCATTAAAAAAATTAATGGCTAATCGTTTACAAACCAGTCATACTTTATTTTATTGTGGGGATAGTTCCGTAGAAACTGAAGATATTTCAAATTTAAGACAAATGGAAGCGGTGGTAAGAATATTAGGTTATGAATTAGGTTATCGAGTTAATACTTATACTGCTGAAACTCCGATTAAGAAAAGAGAAAAATTAAGGCAACAATTTGAAAGTGGAGAATTGCAAGGTTTAGTAGCAATTAGATGTTTAGATGAAGGGGTAGATATACCAGCAATTAAAAATGCAGTTATTTTAGCAAGTAGTCAAAATCCACGACAATTTATTCAAAGAAGAGGAAGAATTTTACGACCTCATCCCAGTAAGGAAAGGGCAACTTTATTTGACATGATTGTTTTGCCTCCTGATATGGGTAGAAGCACATTGGAAGTAGAACGAAATTTACTGAGAAAGGAGTTAAAAAGGTTCTTAGAATTTGCCGATCTAGCAGATAATTCTGGAGAAGCTAGGGTGAAATTATTAAGTATTCAAAAAAGATATGGATTATTAGATATTTGATATTTGATTCAGGCAAGAAGTAAGAGAGAAAAAGAAGTATTTTTGGGCTTTTGCTTTTTCACAGTTTACTGAGTAGAACTTGGAGAGTACCAAGCATTATGAAAGTCTGGGTAGCTCATGTGTTGTGCGCAGTGCCAAACAATATCATTTGCAGCTATATATTGTATTAAGTCATAATTATAAACTTCGTTTTGTACAGACTTTTTTTCTTGCATATAAAAATTTTGTTGTACATATTCTTTGAGATTAGCAACCATCGCCTTTAATTGTTTTACTTCACTAATTTCTGTGAGTGCAATAGCAACTTGAGTGGAAATTTCTGGATTTTCAATTACGACAATAAAATTAAGAACCTCTGTAAGTATTTGTGGAATTAAAAATGCTCCTAGTTTTGTTAAAGCATATAGCCAAGTTGAACGAAATTGTGCATCTTTGCTCTGTTTTATCCGCTCTAAAAATTTCTTAAGTGTATCAATATCATTGTTGGCAATCGCATATTTTATGTTTATAAAAAAAATGTGTTCACTAGATTCTAATGTTAATTTTTCTTGGTCTTCCAAAAAATCTTTAAATTTTTCATATTGTTGCATTTGTATTTCGTTAAAAAATAGGTCAGATTCAAAATCATCATCATCGTTATCATCAAGCATTTCAGGCTCAAAATAAAATGTATTTGTGTTAATTTCATTTAGTATGCTATCTGCTAACTCAATTACATATTGCTCATTAGAGTTATTTCGCAGTGTTATTAATGAGTTTAAAATTTTTTTATCTCTCAAAATAATATCATTAATAACTGAAATAGTGCATAATATGGAATCTTTTTCCATGTTTCTAAAGTGCTGTTCTAATGGCATAATAACTAGACTGCTTAGCAATTCCACATAGGTAAATTTTTGAGGATTTAAAATACTATACTTTTTAGCAAAATCAAGCAATAGAAAAACTTTTATTTCTTCCATTTCATCAGCATATAAATACAAACATATTATATCATTGATTATTTCTGAACTTATGTCTCTTTTCTCCAATATTTTTAATTAATATAGACTTTAAAGGTAAGAGAGCTAACTTTTTTAGTAAGAGAATTAATAAAGCTTTTCTCATCAACTAAAAGCAATAGCTGATTGCTGATTGCTGACGGCTGAATGCTTACTAGCACTCACAAAATACTCACAGTTTTACTCACAGACTGTGAATAGATTTTATTTAACCTTCTAGATAAGCTGTAAATAGTTAACAAAAAGGAGAAAAAATTATGACTGCTTATCAACTTAGCCTTTTCCCTAACACTGAATATATCTCTAGTAAATCTAATAATCTTGATGACTTATCTCCTGCTTATCGTAATTTTAAAAGTGGCGAAGTTATCAACAAATTAGAAATGAAAGTCATAGACATTTTGGAAATTGTTTTAGGAAATAATTTCCGTTATTGCCCCCAAATTACTCTCAAGAGTATTTGTCCTAACGCTAGCTGGATACCCAAAAATATTGGGGAAATTTGGATTAATTCCAAAGTAGAGATTGCTGTAATAGAACGAGGTTTAAAAACAAATCGTCAAGCAAAATTAGTAATAGAATGTCAGTCATTTTGCCATAAACTCCCAGAAGTAAAAGAAAGCGACTACCACAAATATAAAATTTTATCTGCTGTAAATATTCCGTTAATTTATGTAGAGCAAGTTCCAGAAGATGAGCGTTTTTATCGGTTTTATACACCCAATGAAACAACCGAAATATTTTATAACTCGATCGCTCAAGATAATAGACAGCAACTCAAAACATTTCTAGAACAAAACATTGTTCAAAAATAACCAAATTAATGGCAGTTTTAGAGTTATAAAGTTAGTGAAAATGTAGGTTTAGTTAATCAAGGAAACGCAGCACCATCTTGGTGAGTTAGGTTACGCTGTCGCTTAACCCAACCTACTAACTAAACCTAAACAATGTTAGAATAAAATTTGTTGGGCTAATATTGGATTTTGTGGCGCAACCTAGCTAAAATTAATTAAATATTTATAATTAAATGTTTAGTGAGTATAAACCAATTAACCCAACCAATAAACAAGCCCAAACCTGTCTAAAAGTTTGTCAGATGATGATTACTATTAATTTAAAACCAGAAATTGAAGCTCTAATCCAAGAAAAAGCTACCTCACAAGACTTATCAATTGAACAATATATTGAAATTTTCATAGAAAAATAAATTGAAAATATTGTTTCTGCAGTTGAGGAAACAGCCTACTTATTTAAAAGTGAAACTAACAAAAATAGGCTGTTAAATGCTATCGAAAATGTTGAACATCAAACCAATTTAATTGAACTTTAATTAGAGGAAATTGAGTGAGTAAAAGAATTGTATTTGAAGCTTCTGCTTTTTCAGACTTTACTGAGTGGGTTATTTCAGTGATCAGTGATCGGTTAGCCTCCTATGGTCGTAACTGCGTTAACAGTTATCAGTACCTCTGATGAAATTATTATTATTGCCTGTAAATACCATTATGAGCAATAAAAGAACTTTAGATATTATATTTTTTCTGCCGAATGATAGGTCATTTCAGCGATCAGTTATCAGTTATCAGTACCTCTGCAATAAGGAGGCTTGAAATACGGAATTTTATTTTTTTTATCCCCTTAAAAGGGGAGGCTTTAGACCACGATTTTTCGGTAAAAAAAAGCAACTCCAGTTTATTTCAGACAGCTATCTCTAGTATTCTCTTATTTTTTTCAAAATTTACTCTTTCTTCCCTACTCCCTACTCCCTATTCCCTACTCCCTACTCAAATTAAAATGACTTCAAAATACTCAGACAAAATAATCACAGAAATATCAACTATTTTTTCAGAAAAGCAGTCAAAATATAATCATAAAACTCAAACAAAACTGAATAACATTCAAGAACCAATTACTACCGCCCCCCCAGAAGTAAAGAAAATTATTGGGCGAGTATTACAACTAGAAAAAGACCGACTTTATAAAAAAACTCCTAGAATTAACGATGATATTCTCAAAATTATTAAAGAAGCAGTGCAATGAAATTAATCTCAATTATCTTGTGTAACTTTCGTCAATTTTACGGCAAAACTCCAGAAATAATTCTGGCATCAGGCCAGAAAAATACAACAATAATTCATGGCAATAATGGTGCAGGTAAAACTACCATAATGAACGCCTTTACTTGGGTACTTTATGAAAAATTTAGCGCCGCTTTTGTAGTAGAAACTCAACTGGTAAATAAACGAGCAATTACAGAAGCAAAACTTGGTAAAGCCATAGCTTGTTGGGTAGAAATTGTATTTGAACATGATAATAAACGGTATCAAGCCAAACGTTTATCACGAGCTTATAGGAATGAAAAAAATGAAATTGAACATGGTAAAAGTGAATTATATATGCAGATAGCTGGAGATGACGGACGTTGGTCTCCACCCCCAGAACATCCTGATGATATTATTGGTAGAATTTTGCCAGAAAGTTTACATAGATATTTCTTTTTTGACGGAGAAAGAATTGAGTATATTGTTAGGGATGATCGGAAAAGTGAAATAGCAGAAGCGACGAAAGAATTATTAGGAATTGAAGTATTAAATCGTTCTGTTAGACATTTAGGGGAGGCAAAAAAATCCTTGGAAACTGATTTGAGATTAATTGGTAATCCTGAAACTAAAAAACTGCTGAAAGAAAAAAATAAAATTGAACAAGAAATTAACAAATTATCAAAACGCCAAACAGAGATAGAGAAAGAATTGCAAAATCATAGAGAAGTTAAGAAAGAAATTAGTAGTCGTTTAGTGGAATTTAAAGGTGCAGAAGGATTACCCCAACAAAAAGACCAATTAAATCTCCAGGTAGTATCAATAAAAGAACAAATATTACAAGCTCATCAAAGTTTAAAAAGAGCCATATCAACTCGTGGTTATATGGTTTTCTTGTTAGATGCCATAGAAAAATTCCGAGAACTTTTTGGTAATTTAAAAGAAAAAGGAGAGTTACCCATAGGAATCAAAAGACAGTTTGTACAACAGTTATTAGAAAAACAACGTTGTATTTGTGGAGCAGAATTAACTATAAATTCCCCAGGGAGAAAATCAGTAGAAAAATGGATGGAAAAAGCCGAAATTGCCGATGTAGAAGAAACCGCAATTAGAATGAGTATACAGATAGATGAAATTGACAAACAAGTAGTGGAATTTTGGGGTGAAGT
>NZ_CEZPJD010000258.1:0-2019 GCF_983059655.1 Okeania sp. | reverse complement strand
TATGAATTAACTTTAGTAGAAAATACTGGTGGAGAAGATGCTTTAGTTGCCGCTTCTACAGGAGAAAATCAAATCCTCAGTTTGGCATTTATTGGTAGTATTATTGACGAAGTAAGAATCTGGAGTCAAAAAAACACTTTAATGGGACCCGATAGTAGCACTTTTCCCATAGTAATGGATTCTCCTTTTGGCAGTTTAGATGAAATTTATCGCAGACAAATTGCTAATATTATTCCTCAATTAGCAAATCAATTAGTTGTATTAGTAACTAAAACTCAATGGCGAGGTGAAGTAGCTGAAGAAATGGCGGATTATATTAGTAGAGAATATGTGCTTTCTTATAATTCTCCAAAATTAGATTGTGAAGAAGATGCTATTCAGTTAAATGGAGAATCTTATCCTTTAGTAAAACGTAGTCCGAATGAATTTGAATATACAGAAGTGCTTGAAGTAGATTATGATTAAATCCTCAAAATTATTTATGTGAATTAGTATTAGTAACATAAGTTGAAGTTGTTGAACAGGGTAAGCTCATCTTAACAATCATTGACAAATAGTATTTTTTGTGTACCTGTTGCTCTGAAAGCTTTTTAGATTAATTTAGTAACTAGAATACATTCCAATTGTTAAGCAAGAAAACCCATAATTATGAATATTTTGTGATATTAATAATTCCTTGAAAAGCTTGTAATGCAAGCAGCTCATAAAAACCTTTATTTGTCAATAGTATTTTAGATGAGCTTGCCCTGATAACTGATAACTGATAACTGATAACTGAAATGACTTCTTATCATAGCTCCTCGACAGAAGATAAAATAGTTAAAGTCAAATAACAGATAAATGATGATAAATAATATTCAAGATATTGAAGGCATAAATTCTGTATATGCTGAAAAATTAATAGGAGTAGGTATCACTAAAGTAACAGAACTATTAGAAAAATGTTCGTCTCTCGCAGGAATAGAAGAATTAGAGCAAGCTACTTCTATTGAGAAAGACCTGATTATTCGGTGGGTAAATTTTGCTGATTTATCACAAATTAAAGGAGTAGATCGGGAATATTTTTTCCTATTATCTGCTTTAGGAGTACATACAATTTCTCAGTTAAAAAATCGGTTTCCTGAAACACTCCACTCTCAGATGATGAAGCTTAACCATCAAAAACAACTTGTGCAACGCTTACCTAGTTTAAGTATGGTTAGAAGTTGGGTTGCTCAGGCAACAAATCTTCAAAGAAAAACTGCCCATAACAATGTGCCAACTACTAAATTACCATCAAAAAAATGGTCTATAGATTGGTCTGATTAAGAGAAAAGGTAGCGATCGACAAGTTTTCGTCTCACACCGTTTTTTCAAAGTAATTTCTATAAGGTCTTTAGAAGCGATCACTCTACTGAAAATCCCCGCTAAATTGTCATTGTGTGAAGCTCAAAAAATCGCCGAGGTTTTTGCCTTGCATTCCCCAAATAATTGTGAGATAATTTAACTATAAGGGTTAACTCGCCCCTGCACTTGACTTTTTATTCAATCAAGAAGTATACATAAAATACTCAGCACTCACTGCCACAAATATTCTGGAGAAATAGAGGTGATTTTTATTAGTTATCTATATAGAAGCGATCGCTCTACTGAAAATCCCCACTAAATTGTCATTGTGTGAAGCTCAAAAAATCGCCGAGGTTTTTGCCTTGCATTCCCCAAATAATTGTGAGATAATTTAACTATAAGGGTTAACTCGCCCCTGCACTTGACTTTTTATTCAATCAAGAAATACACATAAAATACTCAGCACTATCTACCACAAATAGTCTGGAGAAATAAAAGACACAAATATGGCTAGACTGGAGGTGATTTTTATTAGTTATCTTAGTTATCTATATAGAAGCGATCACTCCATTGAAAAACCCCACAAATTGTCATTCTGTGAAGCACCAAAAAAACACCTAGGTTTTTGCCTTGCATTCCCAAAATAATTGTGAGATAATTTAACTATAAGGGTTAACTTGCCCCTACGCTTGA
>NZ_CEZPJD010000257.1:0-9849 GCF_983059655.1 Okeania sp. | reverse complement strand
ATTAATTAGGTGTAAAATTTTAGTATCAGTCATTTATGTTATCAGTTATCAGTGGGGTAATATAATAGAGTTGATTGTCATACAATGCATAGGGAAAAATGGCCATTTACCCCTACAATATAGACTCTTCTCTTTAATACTAAATAATACTGATGTTACCGGACTAGATATAATGCACTTATTAGAAAAAATATTAGTTAGAACTCGAACAATTCAACCCTGCATCTTCAGGTTTTGAATACTTCTCAGGAATAAATATGACGCGATCCTTATCCTGATTCGTTGTACAAGAAACAATCTTAACTAATTCCAAGGGTAGTTTTTGGCGATCGCCAGTCCCCGGTTGAAATTTAATTTCTCCTGTTACCCCGTCAACGCGGAAATTTTTGTCTGCCAATGTCTTCTGAATTCCTGAGTAAGTAGATTTTTCTCCATTTTCTTCAATTCCTTTGATTAGCACCTGAGCTGCGTCATAGCTTAAAGCTGTACGAGCACTAACAGGACCTCCCCAAAGTTGCTCAGTAGTCTGAGAAAAATAAGATTTTGGATTGCTTAGGGGATGCCAATTAATGGTGATAAGAAGTTTTTTCAAGAGTTGGGGTTGAGATATATTCAGGGTTTTCGGACTGTAAATTGATGAATCACCAACTATCCAGTTTTGACCATCATTTTCTTTGATGATTTCCAGAGCATTAGCAAAAGAATCAGTCACTTGCCCATCTGGGATGAGAACAATAGTTGATTTACCATATTTTCTGACTTTTTGGATAGCATTTTTAGCATTAAAATTAGACCGAGAAATATCAAATGAATCAATGACATATCCTCCTTTTTCTGAGAGTTTTTGTTTAAAATGTTTTTTGTAATCACTAGAATAGGGACTAGCAGGGTTATAAAAAATCGTAGCTCTATTTTGATTAATTTTATTCATTAAGACATCAACCATTGCTTCTGCTCGCAGCTCATTAGTTGCAATAATTCGGAAGAAAAATGGTCTAAGTGTTTCTGTGAGTTCAGAAGTGGCTGCACTAGGAGAAACTGATACTAATTCATTTAGGTTATATATATCTACAGTTGCCATCGTCATCTCACTAGTCCAAGAAGCAATAACACCCCGAATATCTGACCGTTTGACTATTGTATTGGCAACCTTTTCCGCCTGAGTCTCTAAGTTAGCATCATTGGCAATGATGATTTTTAAACCTTTTCCATTCAAGCTTTTCGGGTCTAGAAAATTTGCACCCGGTAAAGTCAAATTAGAAAATTTATTCTTATTGAATAAACTCAAGTTAACTTCCATTTGCGCTTGAGCTACTCCCCGCAAAATTTCTTCAGCAAGTTCTGAATCCTGTAAAACTGGAACTACAACTGCAATGGTATAGGGATTAGTTCCTATAGCTTCTAAAATTGCATTATTGAGATAAATTAAAGTTTCTGGATCTCTTCGTTCTGTCTTCCAACTTTGCTGAAAATTTTGAACTGCCTCTTGATAAATGTTTTTGGTGACAAAACAATCTCTCCACTGTTGTCGAATATGACTTTTCCAAATAGGTAGAAAATAATTCCAGGGTTTCTGGCATTGGGCAACTGCATCCACACCCCTTTGTTTGTCTCGTGCTTGAAATCGTTTAACTAGAATCTCCTCACCTTTACTAATGTTATCTCCAAGCATTTCAGGTTCAGGATAAAACCAACGACAAATTCCCAAAACACCAACGATCGTCAAGAAAAACAGAATTATATGCTGAGGTTTTATTGGAGGTTTGCCTGGAGGTTTAGGTTGAGGCCAATATAGTTCAGGTGTAGCAGGATTTTGGATGAGTACAGGCAGTCTAGATGCTCTTGGATAAAACAATTTATTGGGAATAGGAATTTCTAGTTGTTGTAAATGCTTCCGTGCTTTTCTAACTGAGGTGTGGAGAGGTTGCCCTTGGGTAAATTCTTCCAGGAAATATTGCAAAAAACGCCGTGCTACTAGATCGGGAACGGGTTCTCGCATCACAATCAAATGGGGAATATTAAAATCAGCTAAATATTCAGCAATACCCAGTCCATCACAGGAATTAAAAATTGCCAGCTTAACTTTTGGGGCAGCTTTCCTCAGAGCTTCTTTTAAACGATTGATTGGTAACTTTAAGGTACGATCAATATGAATATTCTGAGCGGAACTATGTCCTGCATAAAAAATAATATCCCAATTTCCTTGCCAAATAGTATCAAATAGTTCTTGAGGAGTCAGAGAATTTTCTCCATCTGGAATAGAGGTAATACTTGCCCCGTATTGTTGTAAATTTTCAATGAGTTCCCTATCTTGTTGCAGTTGTAATTCCCCCTCATTGCTCCCAAAAATTGCCAAAATATGAATCGGTTCCTCCAACATTTCTGTTGGTCGATTATATTCAGATAAAAGGGCAAATTCTGCTTTGGGTAAAAAATATGATTTCTCAAATAAATCCCAATAATCCCAGGATAGCTTACGCAGATAAGGATTTGATGTCTCGATAATCACTCGAACTGATTCATTTGGAGTTCTGTCTTGAAGTTGTCCTATAATTCGCGCTGTTATAGCTCCAAAGATAGGTTGCCCCAACCAATTTCTGACATTAGATTCTAGGGTGCGAGTGGCATTTTGACAGCCTTCTAAACTGGAGACGTTGGTAGTTTGCCCCTCTTGCATCTCTATTACTCGGAAGTCGGGAAACGAGTCAGGATCAATCTTTCCCAACTTAATATAAATGTTTCTCCATTCATCATAAACTCTAGGAAAATCTGGGTTAGGGGGCAATTGAGGACACTTGCGTTCTGTGGCAATGATTCTACCATCTTGCCAAAACTCCAGGGAAACAGGAAAACCTAATTCAAAACTGCCTTCTTCTATTTTGATAACAACTTGTCTTGTCATTATGATTAATTCATTACTTTAGCCTTAATATTATATTCGGTTCAATAGACATCTCCAAAAAAAAGGGAATAGGGAATAGGGAATAGGGAATAGGGAATAGGGGGAAAAATAATTGATGATTTATGGGTAAGAATTGATTGTCTTTTTGATTTTTGGAAATATCTAATAGATATCTCCAAAAATTTACTCTTTGTAGGTTGGGTTGACGACAGGAAACCCAACACCTAATCTTAGTAAACAAGAATATCAGACTTGTCAAACTTTTAAGATTTTGCACTATATTATTCTTGCAGACAAACATTTTCAGACATTGTTGTTGGGTTGCGCTACCGCTTAACCCAACCTACGATTTGATCGCTTTTTTATTTACTCTTTGTAGGTTGGGTTGACGACAGGAAACCCAACACCTAATCTTAGTAAACAAGAATATCAGACTTGTCAAACTTTTAAGATTTTGGGCATTGATGAATATAAGTGGTAAGTGGGAGCAGGCATCCTACCTGCGGTAAAAATATGTGGAGGCAGGCATCCTGCCTACGAACGGGCAAGATGTCCATTCCACAAAACATCAAAACATCACTTTTTTATTCAAATAATAAAGTGCTTTGTCACAGTAGCAGAATTAAGGCTAACTTGAAGACTAAAGCGATCGCCTGGATCGGCGGTAAATTTGAACTGAATATAATCATCTCGTTGTCTAGCACGAATTTCAAATATAGATTCCCCCATTTCATCTAAACCAATAAGTTTTAAATTTGCTGGTAAAAAACGTTGGTCTTGGAGAGGACAAACTCTAGAAAGAACAGCAAATCTTTGGTTGGATTTAGGTAAAATTGCTATCATTAGTGCCACCGGAACTCCTGCTAGTTGCATTCCTAGATCGATAGCGCGACGTACACCTGCTGCTGGATGACTAGGATCAATGTCCCACAACAATTCGGCAACTTGCCAGCGTGTTTCTTCATCTTCTGTTGTTTGTAAAATCTGTATGAGAGCTTTATTTACTTCTGTCTCTGAGAGTTCAGATTGAGATGAATCTGCCTTGATTTTGTCTCTTGGTCTTTGAGTGATTTGGAATTGTTTGAGAATTTTTTTAACTGCTTTGGGAGATAATTTTTCTGTTGTTTTATCTAAACTAAAAGCCATTTGTATAGTCGGTTTACGATTTCCTAGAAGTTCTTCTACTGGTTGCCAAGCTTCTGGTAAAATACCTTCTAACCAACTTGTTAATTTTTCCCAAGATTTTGATTCAGCTAAGGTATTTTCTGGAAGTTTAATAGCTACTGGACTCAAATATTTAAGATTTAAAATTAAGTGACTGGAGTCAGATTTTAGTTCGGGCAAAGAAAGGTAATAATTTCCTATTTTATTTTTTTTCAAAGACTGATTTATTGGATTTATTAACTGATCATATCGTATAAATCCAATTAAAATAGCTTCTTCTTCCTCTACTAATACCTGTATTAATACATAAAAATGGGCAGCAAAATCTGGAGAATAAATCATTTTCTCCGGAATTTCAATTCCTTCATTTACTATATTTTCATTTGTCAGTAAGCAGACTTTAAATCCACCCACTTCTAGATTGCTAATTGGTTCGGAACTGATAATTTGATGATGTGGCAGAGATTCAATTGGATTATCTAATGTTAAATGGCGATCGCTCAACCATTTTTTTAGTGCTAATAAACCCAAAATTTTCAAATAAGCTTGCCATTGTTGGACTTCGTTATTAAAGTTATTACTCAAGAGAGTTGCTTGCTGAAAATCTTCAGGTTCTAAATCAATAGTTTCTAATTCCAATTGTCGGCAATACTGTCTGTTTATTTGCTTAGAATTAGAACGAATATTCATATTTATTCTCCAGGTTATTGTTATAATTTAAAATTTGCTTATTGTGAAAAAAAGAATAATTAATGTAGTTACTTTAATATTTATTATTTTGTTAAATAGGCTGACTATATTTAAGATAATAGCGCATTTTTTCAGCGAACAGACTGGTCATCTTTTGGTATTTCCTTCCTGTAGAAATTTCCTTTGCGGCCTCTAGAAAAACAGTTTCATCTAAATAACGACTTAATAGTTCAATCAAAGAATCGAAAGCATTTGGATCTAAAACCCCTTGACTGGAATTTAACTCTGCTTTCTTTAACAAAATTTGCAGCATTTGCTCCATTACCTGTTCTCGAATTTGCTTCAGCAATTGCTTTAGTTTTAAAATTCGACTAACTTGAGATTGATTATTCATATTTAATTGTTTAGCTACTTCACTTTGAGATTTATTTTCACAATAAATTAGTCGTAAACTAGGCAAAAAATGAGGAACAAATTCACGATACCAGGCACTTTTTTGTAATTTCTGCAAACGTTGAGAAAGCACCCCCTCAATAGCATCCAGAATAGCTTGATCGCGATGTTCGTCTAGAAATTCAAGTTCCATTGCGGAAGCATTAGAGGGAGGTGAAATCTCAGTTGGATTTAACATTTGTTCCTGTAAAAACTGAGCAATAGTTTTCAATTGTTCAAGTAGTTCATCTGAAGAATTATATATAACTCCCCTGGGAAAAAGACGATCGCGCATTTCCTGAAGTTGATACTCAGAAGGTTCGGGACATTTGCCCTTTGCACCCTGTTTTCGTCTGTCGCGTCGATATACCTCATGAAAAGCTTCTACCACATCCTGTTCTTGAGGTGAAAGATTTTTAATTTGATAACGCTTAATCTTATTTAGTTTTGCCCAAGGAGTACTTAAAGATAAACCAAATTCTACCCATAGCCTTTGAGTAAGTTCTGAGTGGCGACGGGTGCATAAATTAGTCCAACCATAGAGTCCACCTTGATCGGGATTGAAACTTCTCAGAATTTCCTCCCAGAAATAGGAGTAAGAAGACTGAGAGTTTTCCTGAACTTGCTTAATATTTTTTGTCTTACCATCATCAGTGAGTACCAGGTACAACAAATCTCGGAGGCGAAAAGGATAGCGATCGCCAAATTGTTGAACCAGTTTTTGACAAGCATTAACAATGGCATGGGAAATATAGCAACGCAAAGAAAGTCCTGCTGTTATGCTCAAGGAGTTACAAGAAGCAGAATTTTGAGAACGAAAATAAGATAGTAAGGTAGCTTGAATTTTTCTGTCATCTTGAGAGGAGAGTTTTTTGAGTTCAGCAATAGACGGAAACCAGATTTGAAATTGTTTCTGAACAGGTAATAGTAACTCCTGTCGATATTCCCGGTGAAAAGCAGACACATCAGAGCTAGCTAAATCAATTTTGCATAATGTCCAGTAGTTCTTGGTGAAACCATTTTTCATCCTTTTTACACCTCCATACTATATTTTTAACCTTATTCAATTAGTATTAATGCTTATCAGCACTCACAATACATTTTCCTCAAGGTTCTATTGTACTCTAGTTTCTGATGATTTGAACTTATGCACTTCAAGGAGAAAGAGGGAGTTTTTCAGAAGTCCAGGGTTTTACAAATGATTGAAGATTGCTATACTTTTAAGGATTTTTTTTGTTCAAGTCTTGTTCTATTTCAACTATAGGTTGACCATTTTTTAATTTAGAAACATTCGATATGATAATTTTGTCTTCTAGTCCTAATCCTGAAACAACTTGGTAATTTTGACCCAGGATATTTCCTAATTTAACAGGTTTTTTTTCAGCTATTAAACTAGACTCTTTACATTGAGATTCTTCTTCTTGTACTACAAATACAAATGCCTGGTCACCAATCCTTCGGACGGCTGTTATTGGGATAAAAATGCCAGTCGTTTTTTCCAAAATTACTCTTACTCTTACTTGCTGCCCATCTCGAAAGCCATATTCTTGACTAGAAACTTTAGCTCCAACCAAAATAGTTTGAGTTCTCCGATCGGTTTCTGGTGAAATAAAATCAATTTTGCTAGTAGCTAATACCTTACCATTATTATTATCAATAATTTTTATAGGAGTTCCAATTCTAACTCTGGATGAATAATCAACTGGTATATCAACCTGAACATAAAAAGATTGGTTATCAATAACTGTAGTTAAATTTTCTCCTTTCATTATAAATTCCCCTTGATTAAAATAAAATTCACCTACTATTCCAGAAAAAGGGGCTTCAATTTGTTTACCATTTTTAAGCTTAATAATTGGATTTCCAACAATTACTTTTTCTCCAATTGAAACAAATATTTCATCGATTACACCTTCATAGTAAGCTCTAATACGTGCTTTTTTTTTGCAACAACTTGGGCAATATACTCTGTTGATTGGAATGTTTGTGTTTCACTGGGATTCACAATTTTTACTTCTACAAAACAAGGGTTTGATGTCCGCTTACAACCATAAGTGATAATGCTGGTAATCAAAGTAAGAATAAGAGTTGTAGTTAAAAATTTAGGAACTAATTTCATGTGAGGTTAAATAACTATAACTTAAGTTGGAACTTATTATAGCATTTTGATTGATTCATAGGATTTAAAATTTCAAGCTTCATCAACTAACTTTATTTTTATTATAGTCTCTGATGATTTCAACTTATGCACTTTTGAGAAACAATTAGCAGAACCTGCATAAGTTCGCCTTGATGGAAGCTAGTAGTTAATGAGCAGACCACATTAATTAAGGTGAGACACGATGATGAAAATAGGTGAAATTTTAATCCGAAGACAATTAATTTCGCAAGTTCAACTAAACCAAGCAATAGACATTCAGACTTCGTTGCATATGAAACTAGGAGAACTTTTAATGTTACAAGGTTTGATTCAAGCACAAAATTTAGAAGAAGCTTTAAAGGAACAATATTGGCGACAAAATGGTTATTGGATAATTGATTAAGCATCAATTTAAGATTAACAATTTCTCTACTGAGTTGACACGCTTCTTTCAATATCTCTCACCAACAATAGTTTTGTGCTTGAGCAGCTTAATAATTTATCAAAACTTGTATGACCTAACTAAGCCGGAAAATATAAAGCTGAAAGTACAAAATGTTTGACATGAAATAAACCGTAAGGATGATAAAGCATGAAAATTAAGAGGCTTATAAATAGTAGAATTAAACTTTCTTATAGTGAAGATTCAATTCTGATTAAAATCCAAGAAAAAAATAGAATTGAAACCTTTCCTTTTCTTTTAATGTACTGTTTTTTGTTTTTTTCGTTGCCTTTACTAAGGGAGTATTTAGATGCTCAGATGTTATCTTTGTTCAATTTACCAAGAGAGTATTTAGATTCTGATATTTCTTATATTTTTTATCAAATTTTCATTTTATCTACAGGTATTTTTCATTTAATATATGTATGGAAAGGAAAATTTGTTCTAAAAATAGATAAATTTTGTTGTACTGCAACATGGTCAATATTTAAAAATAAATACAAATCTATTACTATTAATTCTTCAGAAATTACTGATGTTACAGATATAGGTTTTTCTCTCATTATAATCAAATATGGTGATGGTAAAAAAATCAAATTAAATAATATTTTGATTACTACTAAAGAACGAAGATGGTTAGTTATAAAGATTAGAAAATTTTTAAACTTAAAACCTATCGCACTTCCCCAATGGAACAGAAAAGTAAGGTCTGGATATAGAGGTGCTGTTAGCTATGGTGATGGTTTTGGTGGTTTTGCTGACAGTGGTGGTGGCTGTGGTAGCGGTGACGGTGGTGGCGGTGACGGTGGTGGTGGTAGCGGTGACGGTGGTGGTGGCGGTGACGGTGGTGGTGGCGGTGACGGTGGTGGTGCTGGCTGTGGTGGCTAGGAGTGCATTACAGATAAGTTAGCACGCTTCTTTACAGTTGGAGATGTTGGAGAAGGGGACGAGTCCGTATTATTGGGGGCGTTTACTTTACAGGGTGAGTGGGAGTGAGACATCACCATTTTTATTATAGTCTCTGATGATTTTAACTTATGCACTTTTGAGAAACAATTAGCAGAAACTGCATAAGTTCACCTTGATAAAAGCTAGTAGTTAATGAACAGACCACATTAATTAAGGTAAAACACAATCATGAAAATAGGTGAAATTTTAATCCGAAGAGAATTAATTTCGCAAGTTCAACTAAACCAAGCAATAGACATTCAGACTTCATTGCATCTAAAACTAGGAGAATTTTTAATGTTCCAAGGTTTAATTAAACAACAACATTTAGAAGAAGCTTTAAAGGAACAATATTGGCGACAAAATGGTTACTGGATAATTGACTAAGCATCAATTTCAGATTAATAATTTCTCTACTTAAAGACTTTTTTTGCAAATCCTAATTATGATTCCTTAGAAATATGACTATTAAGTTAAACAAGATTATTGTTATTGATATTGAAGCTACTTGTTGGGAGACAAATCCCCCGCCAGACCAAAAAAGCGAAATAATTGAAATTGGGATTTGTATTGTTGATGTAGCTGAAGCGAAACCTATTGAAAAAGAAAGTATTTTAGTCAGACCAGAATGTTCCAAAATCAGTGAATTTTGTACCCAACTTACAACTTTAACTCAAGCAGAAGTTGACCGAGGAATTACTTTTTCCGAAGCTTGTTTAAAACTACGGAAAAAATATGAATCTTTACAACGAGTCTGGGCAAGTTGGGGCAATTACGACAAAAATATGTTTGAGAAACAATGTTTATCTAGGAACATAAAATATCCTTTTGGCATTAGACATATTAATGTAAAAAATTTGTTTGCTCTGATTCATGCTTTACCCAAAGAAGTAGGTATGGTAGATGCTTTAAATTTATTAGATATTCCCTTGGAAGGCACTCATCATAGAGGCGCAGATGATGCTTGGAATATTAGCAAAATTTTAGGAAAACTACTTTTACAAAGTAGGATAATATAAAATCTGGTTGAATAGTTATTGTATAGTTGGGAGTGGGGGAGATTAAATATTGAAGTAATTATAGAATTACCAACATATACTATATAACCGGATTCTATATTAGATATAGCAA
>NZ_CEZPJD010000256.1:0-9863 GCF_983059655.1 Okeania sp. | reverse complement strand
TGCGCCTCCCCTTTTAAGGGGATAAAAAGCGGTCGAGAGATGGCGAGGAAACCTTCGCCATATCTAATCGACCAAGAGAAAAAATAATTCCGTACTTCAAGCCTCTTGCTGAAGCAAGAGGTACTGATAACTGATAACTGATAACTGATAACTGAAATGACCAGATGTCTAATAGTAATGCTATCAGGACTTACGCAGAGACTCTACATAGGGTTTGCGCTCAAAAGTATGAGTGGTAAGGGTAGGAGCCAGAATCCAGAATCCAGAAATCAGGAGGAAGTCAGGAGGAATGGGAATTATAGAAGAGGTAGTCAGAAGAATCGTCCCAAGATTGTTCTTCCCCTATCTGGCCCAAAATATGCTCCTTTTTGAGCTCTAATAGCTCAAAACCAGGTACTTTTTCAATACCTAAAAAGGCACTTACCTTTATCTGCAAAGACTTTTAGATTTATTCAGCAAGCCCTACATATAACGATCGAGAATACTATTTACTCCTACAAATGGTGGTTTAATAGTCAATTTGCGTAAGTTCTGGCTATATTTGATTACCATATCCCCTACTCCCCCACTCCCTCACTCCCTCACTCCCCTACTGAGCAGGTCTCATTTCTCCTCTACTAAGACGACCCATATAATTTTGTAAATCCTTTGCTACTTGAGCAGATAAAAAATAGCCTCCCAAGATATTAGGAAAAGCCATCGAAATCAGAGTCGCATCACTAAAATCAATTACTGAAGAAGGGTTTGATACCGAACCAACAAAAGCAGCAACCAAAAACAAGATTTTGTAAATAATCAACCCTCTACCACCAGATAAATAATCCCAACAACGTTCGCCGTAGTAACTCCAAGAAATCATTGTGGAAAAGGCAAAACAGAAAACAGCGATCGCCAATAAAATTGGAAACCATCCCAAAACAGTACCAAAAGCAGCCGAAGTTAACTCTGCACCTTTCTTAGCTTCACGCAAAGCAGCAAATTCATCTGCACTATATACCTTAGTAATCACAATTACCAAAGCAGTCATATTACAGACCACAATAGTATCAATAAATGGCTCCAACAATGCTACTAAACCCTCACGAATAGGTTCATCAGTTTTGGCCGCAGAGTGAGCGATCGCTGCCGAACCCACTCCAGCTTCATTAGAAAAAGCGGAGCGCTGAAACCCTTGAATAATTACGCCAATAATACCACCCTCTACTGCCTTGGGGACAAAAGCACCAGAGATAATAGTCACGATTGCCCCAGGAATTTCTGTAATATTAACCAAAAGAATAAATAAGGAAGCCAAAACATATAGTAAACACATCAAAGGCACAAGAGTACCTGCCACCATACCAATGCGTTGAATTCCACCAATAATTACTAATCCAACTAGGACTACTAGTACCAAACCATAAACCCAACTAGGCAAACCTGGTAATACATTAGCAACTGCACCATAAGACTGATTGGCCTGGAACATATTAGCGCCACCGAAAGCAGCAGAAATACACAATACAGAAAATAGCACAGCTAAAATCTTGCCAAAAGTCCTCTGTCCCATTTCTGCTAAACCTGCGGACAAATAACGCATTGGGCCACCAGAAATAGTACCGTCTGGTTGAACAATGCGATATTTTTGAGCTAAGGTACATTCTACAAATTTACTGGTCATGCCAAAAAAACCAGCAATTGTCATCCAGAATGCGGCACCAGGGCCACCGATACTCACAGCTACAGCTACACCTGCAATATTACCCAATCCTACTGTTCCGGACAATGCTGTTGCTAAAGCCTGAAAGTGAGAAACTTCTCCTTGGTCATTGGGGTCGTCATATTTTCCACGCACGATATCAATAGCGTGTTTAAAGGCTCGAATATTAATAAATTGCATTCGGATGGTGAAAAAAACTGCACCTATAAGTAGCCATAAAACTATGAAGGGAAAGCCACCGATTTTGAAGAAAAGAATACTAAATATTACACCTACGAAACTTGAAAAGGTTTTATCGATGGTTTCAATAAAAGTCTGACCTGCTTCAGGTTCTTGGGCTAAGGCAACAGTTGGTATTAATAGAAATAGGAGTATATATAGCCAAGTTTGTCTTTTCATATTTAAACTTTACCTACTAATCATTTTTGTTTAATTAGACATTTATAGCATTAATTTATCAATATTTCAGGCATATAGCATATAGATATCTGATTTTAGTCGTATATAAAACATCTTAAATTTGGGAAATAGGGATAGGGAACAATTAATAATTAATAATTAGGGTTTGCTGAATAAAGTCTTTTTGCTGGGGGAGGAGACAGGAGACAGGAGATAGGAGACATGGGAATGAGCGAAGAGGTAGGAGTTAAGAATTGTCTCTCAATTTTTCTGCCATAATCATCCTAAGATACTAACTTTATGCAGCTCTTGCTACCTAAAAGCTGGTACTTTTTTCAACTCTAAAACGCTAAAATCAATATCAGTCAATACTTTTAGAATTAATCAGCAAGCCCTAATTAATAATTACCTCTTTTTGAAAAGAAGAGGATTGACGTGGTAGGGAAAATTTTTTCTTTTCTTTTGGTCGATGGTCGGCCCGCGAGGATACCGAGCCATCCCGCCCTTCGGGAATATCCGAATATCGAACGCTTTTATCCTTGAAAGGAGAGGCTTTAAAACTTAATTATTCGGTAAGAGATTTTTTTGAGTAACAAGACTACGAAAAATGGTTTATTTTATGAATTTTACAATTTTATTGCTGTCTTATAAAATGGCTAAATAAAATGCTTATTTATTTCTCACTAAATGTCTATTTAATACTATCTATAAGTAGGTCAGTCTTAATTAAAGGTAAAAGATAGAAGTAGTAAAAATTAACGCTAACATTTATTATTCCAGCTAGATTACAAATTAATATTATAGAGTTATTTCAATTATCAGTTATAATACCAAGAAATATTGAATTTTATTCATGCTCTAAATGTTCTATTCTATGACGAATGAAATCAACTAATTACTAATTGTAAAATTACACTTAATTTGTTTATTAAGTATTTATATCAGGTTTAGTATAACCACAATAATTATAATCAATTCGATACAAATATTAGTCAAATCGAGTACAAAAAGAACAAATTTATTGATTTTATATTTAATTTTTAGGGGTGCATCTCAATATTTGCAAAAATATTTTTTTCTTATTCCCTATTCCCTATTCCCTGTTCCCTGTTCCCTAAAAGCGATAAGTTTTTGGCTTTATTCAAAATTGATATGCACCCATTTTTAGTCTTAAATACTGTCTTTAAAACTACTGTGGTAAAATCTAATTTTATGGTTAAGATTTACTAGAAAATTATGTGGCAACACGCAATTATCACGGGTGGTTCTAGTGGTATAGGTAAGGAAATAGCTAAACTACTTGCTACAGAAGGAAGCAATATATCAATTATTGCTCGTAACCCAGAAAAACTGGAGGCAGCAAAAGCAGAAATAAATGCTACTATCCTTAACCCAAAACAAAAAATTATTACTATTCCCACAGATGTTGCAAACCCGGAAGCAACAGAAACTGCCATCCATCAAGCAGTGAAAGAAATAGGTACGCCAGATTTGTTGATTACTGCTGCTGGTATTTCTCACCCTGGTTATTTTCGAGAGTTGCCAATAGAAATTTTTGAGCAGACCATGGCAATTAATTATTTTGGTTCCCTCTATTGCGTGCGGGCGGTTTTACCAATGATGGAACAACAAAAAAAAGGGCATATTGTGATGATTTCTTCTGGTGCTGGTTTAATTGGAATTTATGGTTATACTCCTTATTGCCCTAGTAAATTTGCCATTAGAGGTTTAGCAGAATCTTTGCGTGGAGAGTTGAAATTGTCTGGAATTTCTGTTTCTGTAGTTTATCCGCCAGATACAGATACGCCACAGTTGGAAGTAGAGAATAAAACTAAGCCTTTGGAAACTAAACGTATTACTGCAACTTCTGGAGTCTGGAGTGCAGAAGATATGGCTGTTGAAATTGTGCGGGGGATGAAGAAGAAAACTTTCGCGATCGCTCCTGGTTTGGAAATGACTTTGCTCGATAAACTTCATAGTTTCTTGGCACCAATAATTCAGTGGTATATGGATTTAATTGTGGTTCAAACTTTAGGTAGGGAGTAGGGAGTAGGGGGAAAGAATGGACAATTTATGTCCAACAGTGGGTCAAAAAAAAATATATTAGTTAAGCTTATATTTTTTCTAAAAAATATTTGGAATTTAAACTAATTTTTGCCAAAAAAGTTCAAATGAGCTATTTAGGGGGAAAAACAGGCTGTTATAGCATAGCAAAACGTAGTTATTGCGCTTTTTTGGTAAATAACCAAAAGCATTGATATGTAAGGAATACATCAATATTGATTTGAAGGAGATTTTGGTGTATTTTTGAAGTAAGTAATTCGCTCTGCGTTGGTGCTTATTAAAATGAAAAATAAAGATAATTAAGAATAAGTGAGTGGGAGTGCGATCGCGCTAGCGTAACGTAGTTTGATCGTGTGAGCGTTTAACGGAGCTATGCGTCAGCAAAACATAGTTTGATAATGTTAGCGTTTAGCGGAGCTATGGGTACAGCAAAACCCAGTTTTATAATGCTTTCAAACGTGAGGTACACCCGTCGCGGGCAAGATGCCCGCACTACAATATTTTCATCTGCCTGAAATATGCTGTAACTTCTGCCTTCTAAAGTCTGCCTTCATTTTAATTAGCCATAATAAATCAGCTATCTTTAGTCATCTAAAGATGACTTCTGCTGTGAGCAAAGAAATTTATTTCTTGGCTTGGCGGATTGACGGATGACAAAGCCACACAACTTTATACCCGATGGCTCGCCAATCTCCCCAAGCCAACCTTCCCAAGCCAAGCCAAGGATTTCAATCCTTGACTGATAGCTTAAGTCATCTTTAGATGACTAGATTATCTATACCGTCTTTTGGTAGTGGTGCATTGTAATGGTGGTTTATTGTAATTATGTTGGTCAAGGAAACGGTAGTGGGAGCATCTTGCTCCCATGAAGCAGCGCTATTTATCCTCATCTATCATTACTATGCAGGACTACCCGTCTTTTTATATTGTGGTTAATTAATGCGACCTGATATAATTTCTGATAACTGATAACTGACTTCCCTAACCACGAACTAAACCACTGAAACCTGCTACCCAGAGGGATGTTAATATCCAACCAAAGATTATGTGAACCCATAAGTACCATCTTAATAAGCGACCTGCTTTTACTTTGAATAATATTAATGGAATTTCTTGACCTTTTTGAGAATTTGGCAGCCAATATGTTTGTTGATGTAGGTCAACTATGGGGATGAATGTGTCTAATGAATATAACCAGAAGTTAAATTCTGGATAGTCTATATCAATGGTTTTATTGTTAGTTTCTTCGGTATATGGGCTAATTTCTGAAGCTGGTGAAAATAGGCATTTATTATTGGATATTGAGTTGGAACAATTGTAATGACCTAAAGCGAATAAATTCCAACCAATGGATATAAAAATAGAACTCCAAACTAAGGCTTTTGTGGGTTTATAGCCGTATGCAATTGTTATATCTAGAAAGTAATTCCAAAATTTACTTAATCTGTTGAGTTTTGGTCTAATGTCTCTTTCTTTATGGATTAATATTTCTGTGGCGGCATCTGGATCGCCTTCTTTTTTTAATACTTCGGCTAGTTGTTCGTATGTTTGAGGAAAAAATTCTGGTTGTAGTCTCAGCCATTTGAGGCGGGTTTTGGCATCTTTAAGAACTTTTATATTATCGTCTGTACCGAGTTTCTGATAAATGAAACCATCAAGGTTTAAATTGTTTTTTTGAGGCCAACTTTGTTCGTCGTCTCTGAGGCGACCTATTCTGGCAAATTGTAGGTCTATTTTCATGTAGTGAGATTCTATTCTTTGGTATTCTGTTTGAAGTAGTGATGCAATTCGATTCTTTTTTATATTTTTAATGAAAGGATGTAGGAGGCGTAGATAGAGTGGGAAAGTTACTTTTTCTTGTTTAATTTTGACCATACTTAATGTGTCGTCAACTCTGGCACTAACTAAGTAAATATTCCCTTGAAAAGTTCCTTTATCTAATAAAATATCACCGTCAACATTGATTCCTTCGGCAGATAAAACAGTTCCTTTTTCGTTGGAAAAGTTGCCTTTGGTGCAGTCAAGATTTCCTTTAATATTTGCTGCGGTTAAATCTACTTTGCCTTCAGCTTTGAAGCCATTGGTTAGACTGATATTAGTTTTGACTTCTATATTCTGAGCATCGAGCGCGTATTTTTCTGGATTAGAGAAATGACCTTTGCGACAAAAGAGTTGACCACCAATAGTAGCTCCAGATATACTGACTTCTCCCTCAGCCTTAAAATCATTACTCAGATAGACATCACCTTTGATTTCTATATTCTGAGCATTAAGTGCATCTTTTCCTTTATTAGAGAAATGACCTTTAATGCAAGAGAGTACACCACCAATAGTAGCTCCAGATAGACTAACTTCTCCCTCAGCCTTGAAACCTTCTCTCAGAAAGACATTAGATTTGACTTCTATACTTTGAGCAAAGAGCGCATATTTTCCTTGATTAGAGAAATGACCTCCACGACAAGAGAGTTGACCACCAATAGTAGCTCCAGATAGACTAACTTCTCCCTCAGCCTTGAAATCATTTCTCAGAAAGACATTAGATTTGACTTCTATATCTTGAGCAAAAAGCGCATATTTTCCTTTATTAGAGAAATGGCATTTAAAACAATTGAGTATACCACCAATAGTAGCTCCAGATATACTGACTCTACCTTCAGCCTTAAAATCATTACTTAGATAGATATCACCTTTGACTTCTATATTCTCAGCCAAGAGCGCATCTCCTTCTTTGTTAGAGAAATGACCTCTACTACAAGAAAGTTGACCGCCAATAGTAGCTCCAGATAGACTTACCCTACCCTCAGCCTTGAAATCATTACTTAGATAGATATCACCTTTGACTTCTATATTCTCAGCCAAGAGCGCATCTCCTTCTTTGTTAGAGAAATGACCTCCACGGCAAGAGAGTATACCACCAATAGTAGCTCCAGATATACTGACTCTACCCTCAGCTTTGAAACTTTCTCTGAGAAAGACAGATTCTTTGACTTCTATATTCTGAGCATTGAGCGCATCTCCTTCTTTGTTAGAGAAATGACCTCTAATACAAGAAAGTTGACCGCCAATAGTAGCTCCAGATAGACTTACCCTACCCTCAGCCTTAAAACCATTACTCAGAAAGACATTAGATTTGACTTCTATATCTTGAGCAAAGAGTGCATCTTTTCCTTGATTAGAGAAATGGCATTTAAAACAATTGAGTATACCACCAATAGTAGCTCCAGATAGACTTACCCTACCCTCAGCCTTAAAATCATTACTCAGATAGACATCACCTTTGACTTCTATACTCTCAGCATTGAGCGCAGTTCCTTCTTTGTTAGAGAAATGACCTCTACGACAAGAGAGTACACCACCAATAGTAGCTCCAGATAGACTGACCCCTCCCTCAGCCTTGAAATCATTGCTAAGAAAGACAGAAGCTTTGACTTCTATATTATCAGCCCAGATTGCATTTCCATCTTGGTTAGAGAAATGACCTTGACTACAATCAAGTTGACCACCAATAGTTGCTCCAGATAGACTGATTCTACCCTCAGCCTTGAAATCATTGCTAAGAAAGACAGAAGATTTGACTTCTATATTATCAGCCCAGATTGCATTTCCATCTTGATTAGAGAAATGACCTCCACTACAATCAAGTTGACCACCAATAGTTGCTCCAGATAGACTGATTCTACCCTCAGCTTTGAAACCTTCTCTGAGAAAAACACCTCTTTTGACTTCTATATTCTGAGCATTGAGCGCATATCCTTCTTGATTGGAGAAATGACCTCCAATACAAACGAGTAAACCACCAATAGTAGCTTCAGATAAGCTTACCTCACCCTCACTCTGAAAGCCATTTTGTAGATATAAACTGCCCCTAACTTCAATCAGCCCAGCATTAATTCCAACAACATGACTACCATCAAACTTGACTGCTTCTACCTTCGCTCCCTTCAGAATAATTTTTTCTACAAAAACACATTCTGTGAAATACAATAAACTTTCAAATTTAACAAACTCAAGATTTAATTTCCCCGAAATCTTAGCTCCACAAACCTGTAAACCATGATTAGTAAAATATTTAAAAGCTTCCACATCTGTACATAACCATTCAATAAACTTAGCCGATAATATCCGCTTTTCTCCCCATGATTCTGCTGTAGCTGGATGATTAAATTCCTTTTCTTTAGCTAAAGCTCCTAATAACAGTTTTAACTCTTCTGGATGTTCTGACTTTTCTAACTCCTTTAATTTTTCTAAACCTAAACCTTCCAAATCTTCTAAATTTTCTACATCTTCTAACCCTTTTAATTGTTCTTTTAAAAGTTCTAAATCTAACCCTTTCTTAAGCAAAGTAAGTTCTGGGGATTTAACTTGATAATCAGCAACTTCTCCTTTAACAATAGCCTTTAATAACTTTTGCTCAACAGAAGTAAGTGTTATTCTGTACCTCTGCTTTGCTAATGCAAGAAAACTCTTAAGTTTGTCAGTCATAGTTTTTCAGATTTTAGGAATGCAGTTGATATTATATAGCAGTTATACCATTTCCCAAAAATAAGGTACTATTATTCTGACTACTTCTTCTATAATTCCCATTCCTCCTGACTTCTGGATTCTGGATTCTGAATTCTGGATTCTGAATTCTGGATTCTGGCTCCTACCCCTACCACTCATAATTTTTCAGCAAACCCTAATATATCTGTTGACTTTTTTCCCGCACTAAAACGGCAGCATCAACCGCCGATAAACCAGAAACATCTACTTTATGAATACTAACTCCTCTTTTTTCCAAATCGTAAGTATAAGTTTTGTCATAATAGTAAAGTATTAAATCTGAAGCTGCTGCCAAATTTCCTTCCCTCAGAAAATTAATTGCTTGTTGTGCCCGCGCACCCCCTAACCGCCTCCTAATACGCTCTGTTGCAGAAATCAAATCATTAACATCCGCTTCTCCATAAATTTCCACCAAAAATTCCACTCTTTCCTGACGACTGCGACTTATTTCAATAACTTTCGCCCTTTCCATTTGGTCAAAAATTTCCTGGGGAATACGACACATTCCAATACGCTTACTCTCCGCTTCAACCCATAAAAATTGACTTCTATCAAACTTTGCCCATTCCATGGCGATCGCATTCCAAAATTGTTCATTAGTAGGTTGAGGCAACTGCCCCAAAGCACCAAAACTACTACCCCGATGGTTAGCAAGAGCTTCTAAGTCTAATACTTGTTCTCCCATAGAAGCCAGAGCAGACAATATCTCAGTTTTACCACTGCCAGTCATCCCCCCCAGAATAATAATTTTTTGGGGAACCGAAAATAGAGAAAGCGCCCAACGTCGAAACCCTTTATAACCGCCAATAAGTAGAGCAACATTAAATCCTGCGGTTTCTAGTAACCAACCAACAGAAGCGCTACGCATTCCACCTCGCCAACAGTGAATTCTAACTTGACGCTCTGGAGCTAATACCTTAGCACGGGCAACAAAATCAGCTAATTTCGGACCGACGATCGCTAACCCTAATTCGACTGCTTCATCTTTACCTTTTTGTTTGTAGCAAGTCCCAACCAAAGCACGTTCATCATTATTAAACAGAGGAAAATTAACAGCTCCAGGAATATGACCTTGAGCATATTCGCCGGGACTACGAACATCGAGAATGACTCCTGGTGTTTGGAAAAATGCGTCAGGTTTCAGGGATTTTGCCATTAG
>NZ_CEZPJD010000255.1:0-9906 GCF_983059655.1 Okeania sp. | reverse complement strand
CCGACGCGGGTTCCGACCGCTTGCGTCTGACGCCGACGTGGGGTCGCACCGCTGTTGCCTGTTGCCTATCATCACCATCAGACTTTTTCAGCAAACCCTAATTATTAATTATTAATTGCTTATTAATTGCTGAATACTCCTTCTCTAAATTTCTGAAAAATCCTTTTTCTTTTCTACTAATAATGCTTTAGCTTTTGCCTGAATTTTGGCATGAAATACTACTCCTTCATAAGCATAACGATTATAACCATTATTAACAATTAACTCCTCTAAATAACGTACTCTTTCTGCCGTTTCTGGGTGAGTGGATAACCAAGCAATAATACCTCTATCTTCTTTATCTTCATTCAGAGTCTTCATCAAATTTCTTAGCCCATCTGCTGCATAATCTGCTGATACTAAAATTCGCGTTCCTAATACATCTGCTTGACGTTCCATTTCTCGACTATAGTTAAGTACAATTAAATTACTAACTACACCACCCGCATAAGGAATATATTGAGTAACACTACCAATTAAATTACCTTCAGACATTAACTGAAATCCATGAGATAATACAGTATGAGCTAATTCGTGAGCAAGTAAACCTGCTAATTCTGCTTCAGAATTTGTTTTAACTATTGCTCCTAAATTAATAAATATTTGACCGCCTGGTAAAGCAAAAGCATTCAGGTTTTCATCATTGATTATATAAAACTGATACTCAAACTCGTCTCTACCAGTCATTTTTGCAAGTTTTTGACCAATAGTATTAACATACTCAAGAATTGTTTCATCCTCAACCATAGGTAAACTTTTAGTGGCAGATTTTGCTAAATTTTCACCAATTTTTGATTCCCCTCGCAGCATTAATGCTGTTGTTTGAACTGCATTCATAGCAGCAAATGGATTGCCAGTAAGAGCTACTCCTAAAGCACCAGTAACAACGTTAGCAATTGTATTTCCTCTTAATTTTGATTTGAGCTGAGACTGAAATTTTTTTCTATAGGTTTCTGCTAATTGATTAAATTCATCTACTTGTGAATGTTCGGGATTCATCAAAGCAAATTGTTGGGCAGATAAAGTTGCTTCTAACCATTTTTTTTCATTTGCTAGGGTAGTAATTTGAGCTTTGATTAATTCTGGTTCATTAGGATATAAACCTGCTGCTTTATGTAATATTTCTAAGGCTAATTCTGTTTGTTCATCAGCTTTTAAGACTTCTGCAAGTTTAATATGAGCTGGAATAAATTCAGGATATTCTTTGACTAATAATTCTAAAGCTATAAATATTTGAGTCTCTAAATTTTTAGCTAATCCTGCTTGTGCTTGTCGCCAATAAACTTGAGCTGTTACTGGTAATTCTGTGGGTTCATAAATTGGTTGAGGGCGATTAATTTTAGCTTCAATATCTTCAGAAAATGATTCTTTTACTTCCCGGTAAAGTTTTTCGGCTGCTGCTTTTTCTCCTGCTAAATAAAGTCGGTCTGCTTCGGCTAATTTTTGCTCTGGTGTTTCTGGCTGAAAAATCGTAGGAAATATTTTTACTGACGGAGGTTTTTGAGGTTGATTTTCTAGAGTATTTGTTTCTGCTAAAGCTAAGTTTTGCAGAGAAAATAAGCTGATTATAATTGTGAAATAATTTAGTACAAGTTTCATAATAGAGAATAGTTCAACAATTAATAATGAATAATGAATAATTAATAATTAATAATTAGGGCTTGCTAAATAAAGCTAAAAGTCAGGATAGCTAAGGTAATGGAGCTTTTTATATTCAATTTATCTCCTAGTTTATGGCTCTTATTGGCATCAATTTACTGAAATTTTCTGCTGAAATTCAAGAAAATTTCTTCACATAAAATGGCCGAAACTGTTGTCTGTGTTCCCATCTCCCCGTCCCCGCGTCTCCGCGTCCCCGTGTCTTACCCCACCAACCAATTTTTTCAGCAGACCTTAATTAATAATTACCTCTCCTTGAAAAGAAGAAGATTGACTAATCATGAAAATTTTTCTTTACTATCCCCTTAAAAGGGGAGGCTTTAAACCACAATTTTTTCGGTAATAGGCAACAGGCAACAGGCAACGGGGAACGAAAAGATGGTAAATTAGGAATAGGAATAAGTATTTCACTTTATGCCTATTATCGTTAAAAATATTACCGAATAATTAAGATTAAATATCAAACTCAGTTATATAGCTGTCGCACTCTATACTTCTATTCAATGCAGGCATAAAATAAAGCCTTACCAATCAATACTTTTGACTGTCTTGAGTGTGTCTTACATTTTGAGGAAACCTCAGAATTACACACTCGATGCATGACTTTTGACTTCTGCGTAGTGACACTAGATAATTCTCACTTTCATCCTTCCTTTCTCCTGACTCCTGACTCCTGACTCCTGACTCCTTCTTTTCTCAATAAACTTTTTACAGTATCTAATACCTTTTCTTCAACATAAGGTTTTGTCATATAAGCACAATTTTTAACTAATTGTTCAATTGGTACGCCCATTCTGGATCTACCACGAGAAGTCATAAAAACTATTGGTAAATCTTGTAACTTAGAATCTTTTCTAATTTTCAAAGCTAACTCTTGACCACCCATTTTTGGCATTTCTATATTTAATGAAATCAAATCAACCTGTAAATTAGTTTGCAACTTTTCCCAAGCTTCTAACCCATTTTTTGCCACTTCTACCTGATAGCCAGCTTTGATAAAAGTCATACTCAAAAGTTCACGAACAGTAATAGAATCATCCACAATTAAAATGGTATCAAGCTTCATACATCTGTTCAAAACATTATTGATAGTTTCTAATATTCTTTCCTCAGTAAAAGGCTTGTTAAAATAACAACAATAATTAAACTTTCTTTGAATTTCTTTCTTCTTATTTCTAGGTATACTACGATTAGTCAAAATAGCGATTAATACATTTTTTAACTTAGAATCATTTCTGATTTTTTTAGTTAGTTCATAACCATCCATTCTCGGCATTTCTATATCTAATAAAATCAAGTCAACGTGTAAATTATTTTGTAATTTTTCCCAAGCTTCTACTCCATCTCTAGCAATTTCTACCTCATAACCAACATTCCTAAAAGTCGTACTTAAAAGTTTACGAACAATAATAGAATCATCAACAATTAGAATAGTATAAGATTTCAGCCATTGACGACTGGAAGCATCACTCCAATCGATAATTGCTTCTTGCAAAGCTCCTACTGAAAATTTTGCTCCTACTAAATTAGCACCTCTAAGATCGGCTTCAGTAAATACTGCCCCCTCACAGTTAGTATTCTGTAGATCGGCACCGCTGAGGTTAGCACCTTGAAAATTCAAACCCTGCAAATTTAAACCACTTAACACGCAATTAGAAAAATCATTATCTCCCACTTCCAACCTTTTCCGAATTCCCTCTTGCCATAGCTTTCTAATCACACCTTTGTGAGCAAACCCACTCGTCAAATAACGTAACTTACCATCACATTCTATACCGTGAAGATTACCTTCAGCATCATACCAGTTGAGCCAAGGTAACAAGCCCTCTGGAGAGTTAAGGGTAAAATTTTCACCCTCCTGATAAGCATCTCCACCTTGAGAATAACCACGCCCTACACAACTGATAAAATTTTCCTCTACTTTCGCCTCATCCTGAGTCAATAATGTTTGCCAAATTCTTTCCTGCACGCTGAAGCCAAAGCGCCCGTTAGAATATACCATCCAGAGTAAATCAATTGTTTGCAAATCTAGTAAGGGCAATTTATTAATAAATTTCCAATTGAGGCAACCAGGAAGATAACCATAAAGCGAACAAGAAGGAAACTCCTGTTGATGAATACTGGCAAACATTGTCTGGTAGTATTTCAGCAAGTCAGTGAGTTCGCGAAATCTATCTTGTTGAGTATTTTTGTTAATTGTCTTCAAAATTTCCCGAATTTCGCTAACACCTCTGTGTACTTCTACTCTTAGGGAAATTTCACACAACAGGCGGAAAGTTTCCCAGTCTGCTTTTTGCCATTGAGATGCTGCTAATAAATCTCGCAAATTCCGATAGTTAACCCCCAGTGCCGAACGCAATTCTAGATCGGTTACAGATTTTTTTTCAGGGTTAAACATGACATCTTTGGGACGTTGCCAGATTTTTTCAATAATTTGAGCGATCGCCTCTGCCACAGTTTCTGATGAAACATAACCTTCCCCTAACCGTTGCCACAACTTGGAAGGTATATAGTAAGGGCGAGACATTTTTTGATAAAGTTCTTTAGCAAAACCTCCCGTTAGTCCAACCGGAATCACCACCGCACCTGCTGCCATGGCAATTTTAGCCTCCTGTTTAGCTCCAGGCCCACCTTCAATAAGTATATATATTGATGCCATCTGAGCCAGAATTGCTCGGCGCTCAGATAGAGTTTTGCCTCCATACAAATTTACACCATATTCCCACGGTTCAAATCCAACAGGCTGAATATGATAAACTGGGGCCGACTTATTTTGCTGTTGATACTCTCGCCAGAAACTCAGGGACACTCCTTCGGGTACGCCCATAATTCCACCCGTCAACAGAGCTAAATTTTCTAATTTTGCTAGTTGTCTACCAGTAGCTTTGCATATTGCCTCCGTAGTCACACCCCAAAATGAGGTACTACCAATAATAGCGACTCTACGCTGACATTCAATTTGAGCAATTAACTGTTGAGATTTTGGAGTTTGAGTTTGTTCGGAAGAAGTGGGAGAAGTTATATCAGTTGGTAGGTTTGCTTGATATTGTTCATAATCATCTGACTCACGACAGACAAAAATTATTTTCCAGGGGAGAGAGCTGTGTTGCAAAAATTTCACCACTTCTGTCATGGCTATTTTTGCAGCCCAATCTCTGGGAAAACCACGCATTCCCGTGCTGATACAGGGAAAAGCCAGAGTATGAATTTGATTTTTTGCTGCTACCTCCAGACAGTTGCGATAACATTGAGCTAATTTTTGACTAGAGATTTGGCTATTAGTTTTATCCCAAATAGGGGCACAAGTGTGAATGATATACGAAGCCTGGAGTTGATAGCCCTTAGTGATTTTAGCTTCACTGGTATCGAGCCATTCTATTTGTCTAGTTGCACTTCTAAGTGCTTCTCCTGCTACTTGATGAATTTTGGTACATAGTCCGTAACTGCGGAGATTATTGTTAGTTGGATTAACAATTGCCTCTACTTGCTGAGAAATAATATCTCCTTGAGTAATGGCTATACGTTCACTCAGTTGAAGATTTTCTTTAAGAATATGGCAGTTTTTACCTAAAATATTCATTAATTTAATTTGTTTAATATTGGTATATATATATTTAGAACTTACGCAATACAGCGTATTTTCCTCCGAAGCAACCCACAGGGTTTGCGTAGCAGCCCCGAACGGAAAGCAATCTCAAATCCTAAATTTTTCATACTTGATGCGTAAGTCCTGATATTAATAATTATAATACATAAATTCTATTTTATTTATGGATGTAGGGAGATTATAGAAGTAGTCTAATCAGCAATATATCTTTAGCATTATAGGTGGTAAATGTTTCAGGTTAGAGATAAGTAGATATATCCAGTAAATAAATAAATCTTTTTTCTAACCCTTGTAGGGAAATTTTTTAAAACGTCTATACATAATTTTTCACGCCTATGTCTAGTTTATTTTTTCTTCTCAAGGCCGATGCTTCTCGTTTCCTATATTCTACTTAGGGTTTGCGCTTCACTAGTCTTTTTTTCAGAGGAGTCGCCAGAATCCAGAATTCAGAATCCAGGAGGAATGAGATTCCGAGAAGAAATAGCTAGAAGAATCTTCCCTTGATTTTCTAACCATATTTTTGCCCAAAACCCAGATTTTTGAACTGGAACTACCTAAAAGCTGATACTCCCTTAGTACCTGCAAAGTCTGAAACCTTTGCCATTAAAAACTTTGATATTTAATCAGCAAGCCCTACTTATCTGGACATGATATTATCACTTGTATCATGTTCGGTTAAATACTTATACTTTGGCAGATGGAAGGCAGAGGGCAGAAAGCAGAGAGGGAAGTTTGAAGTGAAGAAGTTTTTATAACTAATCATCCGAACATGATATTAACAATTACAGCAGATTCCATCAGGGGTGAAGTACACTCAATAGCGGGCATCTTGCCCGCATTGAAAACATTCCCTCATTAGACATCTCCAGAAAAGAGGGAACAGGGAACACCGGAGCTGGGAACAGGGAAGAATAATTGATAATTTATGGATAAGAATTGATTTTATTTTTGATTTTTGGAGATGTCTATTAATATTTGTACTTCATATACGACCGAATCTGCTGTAAATACCAAGGCACTTACTGATAACTGATAACTGTTCACTGATAACTGATTCACCCAATAGCATCCTTGAGAGCATTCTGAGTCATAGCAGCGATCGCTTGATCTGTCGCTTTAGGTAAATGATAATACTTACCCCCCGCTTGCTTTGCCAACTCCTTCGCAAACCCAGTCGAAACAAACTTATTCTCAGTATCAATCATCAATAACTGAATCCCCAAACCCCGAACCTTACTAGCAATTTCCAACAACTCCTCCTTAATATTCGGCTTTTCATCATCCAATATTGGCTCGCCCAACGAACGTGCCAACGGAATATTACCCCGTCCGTCCGTAATAGCCACAATTACCACCTGCCCAACATCACCAGACTGTTTAGCATTCACACCCACTCTTACCGCCTGAGTCAAACCATGGGCCAAGGGTGAACCACCACCACAAGGCATCTTTTCCAAACGTCGTCGTGCTGTAGTTATCGAACGAGTAGGCGGTAACAACACCTCCGCCTGTTCCCCCCGAAAAGGAATCAACGAAACTTGGTCTCGACTCTGATAAGCCTCCGTCAACAACTGCATCACTGCTCCCTTCGCCGACTGCATTCTATTTAACGCCATCGAACCCGAAGCATCAACCACAAACACCACCAAAGCACCAGCTTTTCTGGCCAAACGCTTTGCCCGCATATCAATAGGTTCCACAATCACTCGGCGATTTGGCTGACGTTCGCGCCGAGACTTCTGATAAGGAGCAGCAGCTCGCAAAGTCGCATCAACTGCAATACGTCGCACCTGACCCTTGGGCAACATCGGCTTCACATAACGCCCTCGGTCTTCAGAAAAAATCACACTCCGACTACCAGACTTACCTTGACGGTTTGCTGTTTGAGCAAACATCAACACACTATCATCCAACACCACTCCCTCTGGGTCAAACAAAAATTCTTCAGGAATACTGGCCTCTTCTTCCTCTGGAGGTTCCGGGTTTTCCTCGTCCTCCTCCTCATCCTCCTCTTGTTCATCTTGAGACTGGTCTTCTGGTGGGGGTGGCGGTGGAGGTGGTGGTTGTTGCTCCTCTTCTGGAGGAGTTTCCACTATTGTTGCCCGTGGGACAATAACTAATTCCACGGCCCGACGCAAGTCATCAGCATTAATTGTTGTCCGTCCATCCAATGCTGCTGATGCTTTGGCTACTCGCACGGCAAAAAGTTCTGCCCTATGTCCTTGCACACCTCCACGAATTGCTTCTTCTACTAAATATTGGATTTGTTCATTGGTGATGGTGACATCTTTTACCCACTCCCTGGCCAAAAGAATCTGAGTTTTGAGATTATCTATATCTTCTGTATATCGTTCGAGAAAAGCTTGGGGAGATTTAGCATAAGCTAAAGCTTGTTCTACTGCCTCCACTCGTTGGTCTAAACCTAAAACCATATCTGCTGAGAGGGCGATCGCTATCCTATCCAATAAATGTTCTCGTAGTGGCCCTTCTTCTGGATTATAGGTAGCGATAAATAGAGGTTTACAAGGATGTTGAAAACTAATTCCCTCCCGCTCTATCTGATTTCTCCCTTCTGTTAAGACTGTGAGTAATAAATTGGCAATATTGTCGTCCAGCAGATTAATTTCATCTACATATAATACTCCTCGGTGAGCTGATGCTAATAATCCTGGTTGAAAAACCGTTTCTCCCTGTGTAACTGATTTTTCTACATCTACTGAACCTAATAACCGATCTTCTGTTACTCCTAGAGGAACTTGAATAAAAGGTGCAGGTATAACTTTAGTGAGAACTTCTGTTGAAGTGGGGTGGGCATACTGCTCTAATAGTTGGTCGTCCCATGCTTCGGGATAGTTAGGATTACAGTTACTAATGGAATCTTGAACAATTTCAATGGGAGGTAGGAGTGAATGTAGCGCTCTGGCCATTACTGATTTGGCAGTACCACGACGGCCAGCAATGGCAACTCCTCCTAATTCCGGATCGACGGCGGTTAACAATAGGGCTAGTTTGATTGCTTCTTGTCCGACTACAGCAGCTAGAGGAAAGTTGATGATGGGGGGAGGGTTTACTACAGGCATAGTTTAAATATTTTGACTCTTGGTTTTTAGGATATCAAAATAATGGGACATATTTTTTTTTCTATCGGGGTTGACGGTGGTGAAATGATGTACATGGTCAATGATGAAAATATTCTAGTGCGGGCATCTTGCCCGCGATGAGTGTACCTTATAACAACGGAAAGCACTGTATTTACGGTTTGATACAGAATCAAATCACGATAAAAACTTCTCTAATGTTTGTCAAGGTCAGCGATCCCTTCAAATACTAAATTCGATATATCTTTAAGTTTAAGCTACACATTTTTCTAATTAAACTCTTTAATTTTTAGCTATTGAATTAAATATAATAAGGTTTACGATATTGATAAGTTATAATTATTTGTAACATTATTAATATATATGCATAAATAAGGGGTTTTACCCCTTATGGGTGTTATACTACGTTTAGTAGATGCACCCTGATAGTTATTTGTCCCTTGGTCAGTTTTGGCAAAGGGGCTTTTTTTTTTGATGATATGGGTGTTTGGTTTAATGAAATTTATGCTTTGTTCGATTTATGATATTTTTTTTTAATTATTTAAATAGTGGGTTTTACCCCTTACTGGTGCTATACTACGTTTAGTAGATGCACCCTGATAGTTATTTGTCCCTTGGTCAATATAGACAAAGGGGCTTTTATTTTTTAGCTAATAAAAATACTCAAGCTTTTGCTACATTTTGAAGTGCGTAATGTAGGTTACAAAAAACCTCTAAAAAAAACCGCTTTATGCTCAAAAGTCAAAAAACGGCTTTAGGATAATTGTTATCTTTTCTTTTGCAGGCTTAATACCCCAGCGTCTAAACGGTGCTTAAAATTGCTTGGGGTTTGTAGAGAGGGAGTGGCCGATCGTTGACTATCAATGAGAAACTTTCTCTTATGCTTTATGCCTTCTTCAAATTGTTAAATGGAGCATATGGGAGTTGAACCCATGTCCAAAATGGCTATTTACTCTTCGCTCATTCACAGGTTTAGCTCTTGTTAACCCTCAGAGCCGGGACCATCCATTATCCCGGATGGCGGGATTCTCTAGTAAGTCTTAACCAGCAGCTGACTAGAGACAGTTTACTGGTGCATCCGTTGGGGTTAGGTCTGCAATCCTTAACGGAGTCAAACTACAGACGCTCGAACCTATAAGAGGTGTTTTCGCAATTAAGCTACAGCTACTTGCTTACGAGCAAAAGGTACAATGTTGTTTGCACTTATTATTTTTTGAGCCCGGTATTTGCGAGAGAAGACTCACTCTCGACCTGAATCACAAAGTAGATTTCACCACCCTGTCGAAACCGTTAATGCCCCGTATTATTCTTTTATCTTACACAATTATTTTTATTATGACAACTGTTGAATTTAGAATTTAGAATTTAGAATTCAGGAGTCATTTAGATATCTCTAGAAAAGAGGGAACAGGCAACAGGCAACAGGGAACAGGGAACAGGGAACAGGGAACAGGGAACAGGCAACAGGCAACAGGCAACAGGCAACAGGCAACAGGCAACAGG
>NZ_CEZPJD010000254.1:4750-9908 GCF_983059655.1 Okeania sp. | reverse complement strand
TTTTATCATTGATAGACAAAAACGCGTCAGTCTGTTGTTTGCTAAAGCTGAAAAATATGGACTATCCAAGACTTATATCTACAAAATGTCTATGTTTTTACGCCATTAATATATGTTATTTTTACATCCGTCTGCTAAGACCAGAGGATTTTAGCAACAATTATGGAGTGCTTGGCACTCAACTTTTCATCTCTTACAAAAACCCCAGACGGAATCCTAAACTCAATGTGTTTGAGTGGAACATCAGCTTTCTTTGCCAGTAGACTTATGGACAGGTGAGTCGGATAATCGCTTAACATCACTGATGAAAAGTGTGTCTAGAATTGTCTAGATTTTTAGAAGGTGTAAATAATAACATTTGGTGACATTTCCCACACTACCCACACTATAATGTCAGCTTAGTGTGGGCTTCTCGTTTCGTAGCCCCGTTATTCCGTCGATCTCCACGAGCTTTAAGGACGGAATGCCCTGCCGCCCTACTTTTTATATTTATCGCCGCATTTAAGTCGCGGTCTATTACTATAGCGCTACGCGCTAGGGAACAGGGAACAGGGAACAGGGAACAGGGAACAGGGAACAGCCGACTTTCAAAGGCTTTCAGGATTTAGAAATGTCCTAACCTTAATGCGTAGTGCTATATGTCGCAATGTGGACAAGAATGAGTTCTTTGTGATAATTCTTTGGGGACTTTTTCCCCACAATTTGAGCAATCTTGGCTAGTATAGCAATGTGCGCTGGCATATTTACAAATTGCAGGAATTGTCCAATAGCTAAAAGTCTTATATTATCAGCTTTTTCTTCCCCCTATTGCCTATTGCCTGTTGCCTGTTGCCTGCGCACAGCGCTATATTTTGAGGATTCACTGCTATGGTTTTCTGTCCAGCATTTTCCTCTTTTCCTACGGAATGCTTCGCAAACAGAGGAGCTTTCCTACGGAATGCTGCGCAAAGGCTAACAGCTTTGACAGTTAAAATAGATAAGAATTGTCCCCATCCAGCATAGTTAATTGATTTATACCAAATTCATGCAAAGGCAGTTACATCTTAATTTGTCATTTATTCCTAAAAGAAAAAATTATAAATTCCATAAATTTAAAAATTTTCACCTTTTTTCCTCTTTTTTATGATGTTTTTCTTTCCCTGTTCCCAGCTCCGGTGTTCCCTGTTCCCTATGTAGTCACTGTAGCAATATTTTATGAAATTGGTATTACTCAAACGGGTTTTTGCCAGTCCTTTAATATTTAAGTTTGCCTCCGGCACGCCGCTCCGCGTCTACGTGGGCGATAACCTCAGCTTTTGAAATAATTCATTGGCTGTTTTGAAGTGAAAGTCTTTACGCTTGTCAGTTACCTTTTTTTATTTTGGTGTCTGCTTTTACCGAAAATTTGGGGTATGCGCCTCGCCCTTCTAGGGCGACTTTTTAGTTGATTTTATTTCTATAAATATGTTATCATACTGTTAGTTAAAATAGGAATTATGAAAGCTAGATTTAAGTATCGTATCTATCCAACACCGGGGCAAAAATACCGATTAGCAAAGCTATTTGGTTGTGTCCGTGTGGTTTGGAATGATAGCCTAGCTTGTTGTCAAGAAAAGTATATATCGGGAGAAAATAAACCCAATAATTCTCAACTACAAAAACAGTTTATAACTCAATCGAAAAAGACTAAAGACAGAGAATGGTTATCAGAGGTTTCTGCTATACCATTGCAGCAATCTTTAAATGATTTAAACCAGGCTTATCAAAACTTTTTTAAATCGACAAAAGGTCAACAGAAAGGTAGAGCTATTAAACCTCCTAAATTTAAGAGTAGAAAGTCAAAGCAAACTGCTAGGTTTACAAAGGGAGGGTTTAAAATCGGTCAACACAAAGTTTATTTAGCCAAGATTGGAAAGCTGAAAATAGTTTGGTCAAGAGAATTACCTGCTGCTCCATCATCAGTAACAGTAATCAAAGATTCAGCTCATAGATATTTCTTGAGTTTTGTAGTAGAAATACAACCAGAAGTCTTACCTAAAACTGATAGTTCAGTAGGTATAGATTTAGGTATTAAAACCTTTGCTACATTTAGCGATGGTACAAAGGTTGATGCTCCTAAACCACTGAAGAAACGAATTAAGAAGTTAAGAAAATTAAGTAAGTCATTATCTCATAAAACTAAAGGGTCTAAAAGGTATGAAAAAGCACGGGTTAGAGTTGCTAAGTTCCATGCCAAGCTGAAAGATACAAGGACAGATTTTCTACATAAATTATCCACTAAAATAATTCGTGAAAACCAAACAATTATTTTAGAAGATTTAAACGTTTCTGGAATGGTTAAAAACCGTAAATTATCCAGAGCAATTTATGATTTAGGTTGGAGACAATTCCGGACATTCTTAGATGGAAAAGCAGAAAAATATGGTCGTGATTTTAGAGTAATTAGTCGTTGGGAGCCAACATCCCAAATTTGCTCAAATTGTGGCTTTAAAGGTGGGAAGCTAGACCTGAAGGTGCGAGAATGGGAGTGTCTCAACTGTGGTGCAAAACATGATAGAGACGAAAACGCAGCGATCAATATATTAGTCGCCGGAGGGCATTCGGAGACAAAAAAGCGCACCGAACCCGCGCCGCCGAAAGGCGCAAGGGAACGCGGAGCAAGAAACGGACGTGGAGGCAAGTGTGAGACTACCGCCTACGGTAGCAGCAGCCTGTGAGACGTCAACCCGCCGAAGAGCTAAGGCTCGGTAGGAATCCCCGCGCCTTTAGGCCGGGGAGGATGTCAATGTCACACCATTTTTTTTTATGGCAACTATTATGCAATCAGATTTTGTATAGCGATCGCTTAAAAGTGAAAAGTTTTAATTATTAATCTCGACCTCTAATTTTAATTTTTTAAACTTTGTCAGAGATTGATGACAAAAAATAGGATTGATCGCCTGAAATAGCCAACAGAATTTCAATAGTTTCAGCTTTTACATGATAATATAAACGAACAATAATCAAAGGGAGTTTATTACCTAAAAATATTTTAAAGCCTCAAATACTTATTATTTCGTTGTTTAGACAGGCGATCGCTTCATATTCATTCAACCATGATGAACTAATTTTTCTAGGTTACCCATATACTGATTTGACGTATTTGCAATCATATGATATATCTCAATACTTATCTTACACAATCTGCAAACAAACTCAGATTATTTGCTTGTCTTGCCAGCTCGCAAACAGAATTTTTTCTACCTTATAGACTGAGTATTGACTGTGAACATTTATCTATACATTTGAGACAAAATATATTTAAAAGCTTGTAATCTAGAAATCAATAAGCTTACAGCTTATTTGTAGTTAATGTGGGCTGTTTGCGCAGCATGACCTAGGAAAAATCTTGTTTGTGAGCCGTTACAGCTGTATATATAATTAAAATGATAATGATTATCATTATTATAATTATTGTTCTTTAATTCCATGTCCTTACCAATACAAACCAACATTGCCATCGTAGGTGCGGGACCCCACGCCCTAACATTGGTAACTCATCTGTTGCAAAAACGGAAAAAGTATCGCCATAAAATAATAGTATTTGACCCCAGTGCCACTTGGATGAGTCAGTGGCAACAGCAGTTTGCCGCCCAAGAAATACCCCACTTGCGCTCCCCCGTCGTTCACCACCCAGACCCAGACCCCTATTCCCTGCGCCGTTTCGCAGAAAATCGCCCAAACGAACTATTCCCTCCCTACGACCTACCTGGAACAAAACTATTTCAAGAATTTTCCCAAGATGTAGTTAGTCGCTGGCAGTTAGAAGACAAAGTATACAAAGCATCAGTGACAAACATTGCTCCCATCACCCACCGAGGGAACCCTCAATTTCGAGTCGAACTAGATGACGGCAACTCAACCATAGCTCGTCAAGTAATCATCGCCAATGGTGGAGGAAAACCTCAACTTCCAGAATGGGCGAAAAAAATTCCCACCCCCTATCCAAACCAACGCCTTTGTCACTCCCACCAAGTAGACTTGCAAGGTTTGCGACTCAGAGGAGAAAAAGTGCTAATTATCGGTGGGGGATTAACTAGCGGTCACTTAGCATTGGGAGCCTTAAAACGAGGTGCAAACGTAACCTTGATGGTAAGACATCATCTCAAAGAGAAATTATTTGATGCCGAACCCGGTTGGTTAGGCCCAAAATATTTAAAAGGTTTTAGCGCCGAAACTGACTGGCAGAAAAGATGGCAGTTAATTCAACAAGCACGAGATGGTGGTTCCATGACACCAGCAGTAATGACTCAGTTGCGTCGTTACCAACACCAAAAGGAGTTATCTATTTTTGAGGAATGTCGGGTAGTGGGTGCTGAGTTTGTCGGCGATCGCTGGCAAGTAAAATGTGATGATGGAACGACGTGGGAATGCGACCGCATCTGGTTAGCAACAGGAACAAAACTTGATGTCACACAACAACCTATCTTAAAAGAAGTCTTGAATACTCACCCAGTTAAAATAGTCAATGGGTTGCCAGTATTAGACGAATATTTACGCTGGTCTGGTTGCGAACTATTTATTATGGGTGGCCTAGCTGCTTTGCAAGTAGGGCCCGTCGCCAGAAACCTATCAGGGGCAAGGATGGCAAGTGCCCGTATTGTATCATCATTGAAAAGTTGAGCTATAGCTATGGAAGAAAAATGTCAAAACCTATAATCACTGTAGTAGCTGGCCCACCGGGAGTCGGCAAAACAAGTTTTATTCGGGAACAAATCCCCAAAGCTAATCCTGCTGTTTATTTCAGCCCCAGTACTGGTAATCTTCCCATTGACCAAACTTGTCTTGCTACGGACTTTCCGAATCTAAAAATTATTACTGATGCTCAAGAGTCACAACTCATAGAATATCTTGCTAATGGTGTAGTTGCTTTCATCGAATTAGGATTTTATTTAGAACTAGATACAATGTCATCACTGCTCGATACCATTCCTAGCAGTCGTATTGCCATTATTCCACCAGGAACAAAGAATAGTGAATGGCATCAGTGGGCGAACCAAACTGTAGAAGGATCTGCTACTGAGAGTAACATTAATAACTGTCAACTCTGGCGATCGCCCACCCAGGGTCAAGTCATCGACCCGGCAAGTTTAGATGTTTTTTGGTATGAAGAATTAACTGCTGGAGCTTATGGTCAAAT
>NZ_CEZPJD010000254.1:0-4650 GCF_983059655.1 Okeania sp. | reverse complement strand
CAAGTTTAGATGTTTTTTGGTATGAAGAATTAACTGCTGGAGCTTATGGTCAAATAATGCGTGCTAAAGCAATTTTTGATATTGCTGACGGACGTGCTTTTTATTTTGATTTTGTCCTAGGAAAAGAGACTGAATATCAAGAATTAAATTTACCAAGATGGCTAGAAGGAAGACCAGAACGTTTTAGTGGAATTGAAGTTTTTGGTAATAATTTAAATCAAAAAGCTTTAGCAGAAAGTTTAGAAGATTGTTGTTTGCCCGATGCTGCAATTTTAGCTTATCAACAACAAGTAAAAGAAACAATGGATAATGGATAATTAATAATTAATAATTAATAATTAATAATTGAATAATTCTGGTTAAAAGCCTGCCTTTTCAAGGGAAAAAAAGAAATAATATTTCCTTAGATGTCGAATAATTTCCTGAAATTACTGAAACATCAAAATTTTGAGCTATAAAATATTACTTTTGATTTTTGAATTCGGTGAAACGGAATTATCAAAGTTTTGAGCTATAAAATATTATTTTTGACTTTTGACTTTTGAATTTAGTTAAAATCTTACTTTTGACTTTTGAATTTTGAATTCCATTAATTAAAGAGGAAGAATTAGTATGAAAATCGCAGTTATGTCTTGCATTCATGGCAACTACGAAGCTTTAAATGCTGTATTAATAGATATAGAAAAACAGAAAGCAGAGAAAATTTTCTGTGTGGGAGATTTGGTCGGTTATGGCCCCCATCCTAACGCAGTTGTCGAGCAAATTCGCAGTTTAGATATTCCCACAGTTTTAGGTTGTTGGGATGAAGATATTGTGGAAGGATTAAATTCTTGTGAATGTAGTTATCCTTCTTTATTAGCAGAGAAACGTGGCAAGTTAGCCCACGAATGGACCGATCGAGAAATTCATCCAGAAACGCGAGAATATTTAAGTTCTTTACCTCATACTTTGAAAGAGGAAAATATGTGTTTTGTTCATGGTAGTCCTCATAGTAACCATGAATATTTATTGCCAGATTTAGATGGATTTTTAGCAGTTGAAAGGGTAATTAGTAGTGGTGCTGATGTGTTGTTTTGCGGTCATACTCATGTGCCTTATGTTCGTACTCTTGATGCTGGTCAACTATTAGTTAAAGTTAGTAGTTTTGGGAGCGAAAATTTAGAGTCAAAGAGTTGTATTGCTCCTCTGAAAAAAATTGTTAATGTTGGTTCTGTAGGAGAACCTCGTCATGGTAGACCGAATGCTACTTACGTTATTTATGACAATGAAACAGGAGAAGTAAATATTCGAGAGATTCCCTATGATTATCAACTTACTTGTGAAGCTATAGTTAATAAAGGGTTGCCAGAAATTTTTGCTTGGCGTTTGGCAAGGGGTTTAGAATATGCTGAAAAAGCTGATGACCCTACTCATATTTGTGAGAGATGATTAATAATTAATAATTAATAATTGAATAATTCAGGTTTAAAGCCTCCCCCTTTTAAGGGAAAAAAAGAAATAATATTTCCTTATATTCAATTCCGTAACGGTTTTAACCAGAGGTAATTATCAATTATCCATTAATGAAAGTCCACCTACTACCTAAAACTTATAACCCAATACGGTTCAGTTAAGGATTTTTTTGGCAGTTTTGTAGTCTCAAAAGCCTATATAATGGTTCGATATCTTATGAGTTTTCGTTTTAACTCAAATGTATTGGCCGTTAGTATATCTCAACAGAAAAAATTATGGTGGACTTTAGCGCTTTATTCCTTTCCGATGCAAAATCCCTATTTTTAGGACAACAGGAAGAAAATATGGCTGCTTATTTGTATAGCACTCCTGACCCAAATATTGACAACGATCCTGCCAATGGGGAAGTATGTTATATGGAACTAATATCTCAAAATTTAGGTTACTATCTTTACAAAGAAGAAATCCAATTAATTAATAATGTAGCTGAAAAAATCGCTACTTATGTTCCACAAGAAGCTAATATTATAGAATTTGGTCCGGGTACAGATATAGCTTTCCAGAATAAAACTTTACCTTTTCTAAAAGCAGTTGAAAAATTTCAAAGTTATATTCCTGTAGATGTGTGCGAAACTTATCTGCATCAAACTCAAAAAATTTTAGGACGGGAGTTACCAGAAATACCAGTTCAAATAATGCAAGATGATTTTATTAAAAATGTCGAACTGGTGCAAAACTTTGCTAAACCCGTAGTTTTTTTTAAAGGTAGTACAATTACTAATCTTTCTACCAGTAATTGCCTGAATTTTTTCGGAAGAATTTCACAAGCATTAAAACCACATGGCATTCTAATTGTTGGTGTTGATGCGAATCAAAATGAGTCATCATTAAGAGAAGCTTATAATGATGGAAGAATGGCAAAATTGACACTCAGTATTTTATATTTTATCAATCGCGACCTACCAGTTTCTGGCTTCGATCCAACTGCATTTAATTATGAATTTAATTGGGTAGCTGAAACTCATTGTGTAGAACATAATGTCAGAGCAACTGCAGAACAAAATTTTGTTCTAGATGGTACTCCTATAAATATCAAGAAAGGCACAAAATTTCATCTCTTGAGTTCTTATAAATATCCAGTGGATTATTTTCAAAATCTGGCTATAAAAGGAGGATTAAAACCCATAGATTATTTTGTTAATGAAAATCAACGCATGGTTATTCATGTTTTAGGAGTTAGTTAGAATAACGATACGGTTCAGTTAAGAATTTTGTTTTACATTTCGGTAATCTGAAGTTCTACTCTAATGGTTTCATACCATGGGAGTTTGAATCTTATCTGAACCGTATTGACTTATAACTAAGCAAAGCAAGATTTTTTGAAACAGGTATTATTTTTTTATGGCTGATGAAAACTAATTAGGGTTTGCTGAATAAAGTATGAGTGGTAGGGGTAGGAGACAGGAGACAAGAGACAGGAGGAATGGGAATGAGCAAGGAGTTAGAAGCAAGAATTATCCCTTGATTTTTTTGCCCAACTATGCGCCTAAAATACTAACTTTTTGAGCGTTTTACATGTGATGCCAGGCGCTTTTTTTGACAAAAAAAAAGCTAAAATATTTATATTTCAATGCTTTTAGATTTAATCAGTAAACCCTAATTAATCTCACTTTATCTAACCTAAAAAAAAAGCAAAAAATTATATGAATTATTGGGCAATTTTAACTGGAATTGAAGGAAACATCACAGCTTATGAAGCGGTACTTGCTGATATAAAAAAGCATAAATATTCTGTGGAAGCTTTATATATTTTAGGAGATTTAGTCGGGCTAAATATAGATTGCAAAAAATTAGTAGAGCGAGTACGTTATCCCAAAAAAAACGAACTTCAACCCCAAATTTGTACGGGATGGTGGGAAGAACAATGTTTGATTTTACATGGATTAACTACTACAGCTGAACCGACAGAATTAATAGCAGAATATGGCATAGATACTGTGAAAATATTATGGGATAATGTGGATAGAGAAACAGTAGAATGGTTGAGAAATTTGCCTTTTGGTTTTTCTGAACTTGACTGTTTATTAATTCACGGCAGCACTCTGGGGGTACACGATAAATTGACTCCCGATACTCCACCGATACAAATGTTAGATAGATTAATGCGTTTTGGCGTTAATAATTTATTTTGTGGTCGGTCTGGTTTAGCTTTTAAATATCAGTTAGAAAATGGTTCGGTGAGTAGTGGAGTGACAAAGTTGGGAGCTGAAGTGGGTGCTATTGAGACAACATCATCTACTCAAACTTTGACGACACTCCGTCAGGTTATAGGAGTAGGTAATGTGGGAAGTTTGCCCGGAAATGCTACCTATACTCTTTATAATCCTAATAATAATGAAGTTTCCTTTAGAACTGTAAACTATTGAAAATGCCCAGCTTATTTAGTAGAAGAAAAGGTTAGCTCTTTAATTATATCATAAAATATCTATTGGAGACTATCTGTTTGTGAACAAAACTAACGATCATTTTGAAATAGATATTAATGGGTTCGGTCAAATTAATCTATACTATTTTGTTATTTTTTAATTAAGCTTTAACGGAAATAATTTTCTACTTCTAAAACACTTTTACCAAAACAACTATTGACAATAGTTGTCACGCGATCGCTCTTTAAGTTAGGCAGAGAATTGCTTATTTTTAATTCTAAATATCCTGAATCACTGGTAACAAAGAATCTAACTTTATTGTTTTCCCATAGCCAAACTTCAGGAATTTTTAAGTATTGATATTTAGTCAAATCGTCGATACTCCCTGATGTTAGATTTATTTCTACTGCCAAATCTGGCTTGTCTTTGTCTATTTCAAAACAGTAAGCTACATCAGGTTCTTTCCCTTCTTTTCCTTCTTCCTTAAGAGTAGTTTGATTAAAGGTGAAAACAGGAATATTAAGATTACGACAATACGCCCAAATAATCAACCTGATATAATCACCAATCAATTCATGGTTACGTCCTGGGGACACGATAGTAATAACTCCATTGCGAAATGAAACTCGTTTACTGGGCAAATCTAAACTAATATATTCAGCCCAAGTTGTATTAGTAATTGTGCTAATTCGATCGCTTTTTTGTGTTCCAATAGTTAACATTTTTACTTAGGGGATATAGTTATTTCGTTACCTTACTAGAATATCAGACT
>NZ_CEZPJD010000253.1:5183-9910 GCF_983059655.1 Okeania sp. | reverse complement strand
CACAGCGCTATATAGGTAGGGCTTGCTGATTAAATATCAAAGCATTGACTGATATTGGTTTCAGCTTTTTTTTGTCGAAAAAAGTGCAAGCTTTTCGGTCTAAAAAGCTCATGTATGCTAGTATTTCGGGATGATTATGGCAGAACAATTAAGGGACGATTCTTATGTATCCGCTCAATAAATGGGGGCGGACTACCAGTTTAGGAACGATTTTACGACATTTGAGCCTTGCCATTGACCGATTTACCCCGGATTATTGAGCGGTTACATTCTTATGACTACTTCTTCCATAATTCCTATTCCTCCTGTTTGCGGAGCATTCCGTAGGAAATTCACCGATTCTGTTTGCGTAGCATTCCGTAGGAAATTCTGGCTCCTGCCCTTACCAAAAAACTTTATTCAGCAAACCCTAGGTAGTTTTGAGAATCAGACTTTCTGCTAAAGATCAAGGAACCCTAATTGTTTCGTAGAAAGTCGCACATCTTAAATATTTCTAGATTATGGATAGGCTATTGTTGTTTGTTTGATTTTCCTGATTTGAATCAAAAGGCTAATATTATGTCCAATTGAATATTTAGGGTTGGCTGATTAAATCTAAAATCATTGACATATAAAGCTTTTAGCATTTTTAGAGCTGGAAAAAGTGTCAGAAGTTAGGTCAAACAGGTTCAAAAAGTTAGCACAAAAGGTTTATTTAGGACAGAACAATTAACAGACCATTTTTCCAACTACATCCTCTGTAATTCCCATTTTTCCTGACTTCCCTTCCTGGGAGCAGTAGGGGTGATACCAAATCCGGTTTTCAAAACCATGTTTTTCAAATTCCTTTCTAACCCTTCTGCCTCACAGGAGTGCGTATTCCCTCTCTTGGTCGGCGTTCCGCAAGGGAGCTGGCGTCGTCGCGGGTTCTGACCACTTGCATATGATGCCGACGCGGGGTCGCACCGCTTCTGCCCTCTGCCTTCTGTCTTAACTTACAATAAACCTTACTTTCAAAACAGGATTTGGTATGAGTCCCTACCCCAGCAAAAATAATTTATTCAGCAAACCCTAAGTACCTAAGACAACAATCAAAGAGGTTGAAAAAACTACAGCGTAGAGTATCCATAGGTATAACTTATAGATTGAAAGTGATCCCTCATCGCTGAAAACCATATCTCTAATTAGGGAAAACAAAGAAAACTATTTTTTCCTATAATTTCAAAAAGTAAATAGTTTAGAAAAAAATTATTTTAAATAATTTGCTTAACATAGTAAATAATTATTTATCTCGATCAAATTAGGACTGTTGTTCTAATTCTGACTTCATTCTTTCTAAAGTTATGTGCATTTGATCGAACATTTGTTGAGGACTAATACCAAATTGATTTAACTGAGTTTTCAGTTGCTCCATAGTCATTTGAGCCATAAAATCTTCTGATAATTCAAAGCGCTTCATAAAAATCCGATAGCGCTCCATAATCGATTCCATCTTTTCTATATAAATCTTTTTACCTTCTCGATCAAATTTACCATAATCACTTCCTACCTTAATTAAGGATTGATAATCCTCAAATAATTGTTTAGCTTCCTGTTGAACTACTTCTGAATCAAAAAATCCCATAGCCTTCCTTATTTAATATTTAAAATTATACGAACTAAATTTTTTAATTGAAAAATACCCTAGTTTAACAATTATGATACCAATATGATACCTGTTTGTTAGGTAACTCCATTACTTATAGTAGTATAGTATAGCATCGATTTTATTTCTACCATTGACAAAAAGTGGTGTGGAAATACCCCCATATTGGTTCGTCAAGCCGAAATATTGAAATATTTATTGTTTATTTATTAGATATCTCTGATGATAAAAAATCAAATTAATTATTGTAATTTTATTCATTAATTCTTTCCACCTACTCCTTACTTCCTCTTTTGGAGGAGATGTCTATTGTATTTATATCGGATTTACATTTAAGTTATGAAAATCATTTTGAGAAAAAGTAAATAGGTAACAGATATTATAGAGAATTAAGCATAGAGATATTTTTTGTTTGTTGTGAAAAAAATAGCTTAATCTATAGATATTGCATTAAATATTTTGATAATCATCGAATAATTAGGGCTTGCTGATTAAATATCAAAGCATTTATAGACAAAGATTTTAGCATTTTTAGGTCTAAAAAAGTGCGTTTTTTTAAGTCTAAAATACTTAAAAAGTTAGCATTTTGGGAGGATTATAGCAGAACAATCAAGGTACTATTCTGCTGAGTATTTCCTCTATAATTCCCATTCCTCCTGACTTCTGGATTCTGGATTCTGGCTCCTATCCTTACCAAAAAACTTTATTCAGTAAACCCTAATTAAGGTTTAAAGCCTCTCCTTTAAAGGATAAAAAGGCGGTCGATCTTCGGAGCTTCCCGTAGGGTGGGATAACAAAGTCTCGTCCCTGGCCGACAATTGACCAAGAGAAGAAAAAATTTTCCTTTTATAGCATTTATCCATGAAGTTGCACTTAATATAAAAAAAGATGAGAATAATCAGTTTAATAAGGTCTGAACAACAATTATTAAGCGCATTGTTATAGAGAAATGGTATTAGTCAATGGTCTCCTTGAAAAGAAGAGGCAATAATTATTAATTATTAATTATTAATTATTAATTGATTACACACCCTAAGTAGCTTCTCTTTCTAACAAAAGAGTTACCGGACCATCATTATCAATTTTAACTTCCATCATTGCTCCAAATATACCAGTTTCTACCTTTAAGCAACTCAATTTTAATCGCTCTACAAATAGCTGGTAAAGTTGTTTAGCAACTTCAGGAGATGCAGCATTATCAAAAGATGGACGACGACCTTTGTGACAGTCTCCATAAAGAGTAAATTGACTAATTATTAACAATTCACCATTAATCTCTTTTACTGATTTTTCCCAACGGTTATTATTACTATCTGGATCGGGAAATAAACGAAGGTCTAAACATTTACGCACCATCCAATCTATTTCTACTTCTGTATCAGTAGCAGCAATACCTACAAGCAAATTTAATCCTTTGCCAATTTTACCGACAATATCTCCATTTACTTTGACTTGAGAAAAGCTAACTCTTTGGATAACAACTCGCATAACAAAAAAAGTTAAAGTTAAATGTTAAAAAGATTTTTTTATTTCGACAAAAAACTAGTGCAAAAAGGCAGAAGGCAGGAGGCTTTAGTTATCTAGGATAGCAGCTATGCTGAAGGGAAGAAAGGTTATTTTGCAAGCTTTTGAACCTTTTTTAACTGGTTAGTTATTTCCGCCATCCTGCACTAGGGAAAAATAATAAATCGAAATTAGTATCAATTTCTAAAATGAATTTTAATCCTCCTTGGCGGATAATTCCCCTCCAGTATGATAATGAGTTAATAACAAGTAGCTGATAGCTGATGGCTGACTGCTGAATGCTTATATTACTATAGTCAGTTATTCTTTCTATAAGCTTTCTAATTTATAGATTGAAATCTCAACATGAATTTCATAAAGTTATAAATTTATATTTGCTTTTTATCGCATATATTTCTTTGTCAAATATATGTAATTAATATGAAATACTAAAATTTTGGCTATAAATACGTACAACTTTTTCAAGGAGTCAGGAGGACCTTCTCAGGAGTTAGTATAAATAGTTTATATACTATTTAGTTACAGCCGAACCCTGTTTTTAGTCAAACCTACATTATCTAGGTAAAGCCTTTTAAGCAGAGAAATTATTCGTAGCATGACTTTCCGTATTTCATATAATTTTGCACAACACTTATATCATTTCCGGTAGTATCGGTATTGTAAGTGCGAAAACAAGGAAGAAGAAAGAGGGAAGAAATAGGAAGATTTAAGAGCAAGAAAAAACTTAAATTTCCAGATATTAACTCTTGGATTTACACAAATGTGCCCCAACGGACATGAAGCGCCATTGCCAAATATTTTTCGATCTCCCCATCTGCCCACATTCCTATTACGGTAGGGGTTAGGGCTGAGTACTCACACTATTACTGCTGGATTTAATATGACTCGTTACTCTTGACTCTTTTGCCAAAAGTCCTTACCTTTTCAGAGATACCAAACGGCATCTATAGAACTTCCCAGAAAAAGAACATAAAAGATAGTTTTTACTCGTAGAAATCTCAAGTCAAATTTATTAGCTTATTTCCTCATTCCTAATATTCAAACATTGATTTTACTCCCCCTCTAATTATTTTTATACACAGAAAAATTTCCATGTACAGTAGTTCTAGAAAAATCAGAAAGAATATATTTTGGTTTCTAGAAAGCTTAAAATAATTCCAACCTATTTCCCAATTTTTTAATAAATAATACAGTCTTCTAATTGCGCTCGCAACTGATCATGTTCTAAATTTTGACCAATCAGAACTAACTGATTTTTAGGAGTACCTTTCCATTCATCATCATTAATAGTAAACCTCTTACCACTCAAATGAAAAATATGTCGTAGAGGGCTTTCTTCAAACCACAAAATTCCCTTTGCTCGGAAAATATTTGCAGGCAATTTATTATCCAAAAAATCTTGGAATTTTTTAAGAGAAAGAGGCTTGTCGCTTTGAAAAGAAATAGAAGTAAAACCATCATTTTCTAAATGGTTGGAATGATGGTGGCCGTGGTCATGGTCGTGATGATGATGATCATGGTCATGGTCATGGTCGTGATGATGATGGTCATGGTCATGGTCATGGCCGTGATGATGATG
>NZ_CEZPJD010000253.1:3530-5083 GCF_983059655.1 Okeania sp. | reverse complement strand
CGTGATGATGATGGTCATGGTCATGGTCATGGCCGTGATGATGATGATCGTGGTCGTGGTCATGATGATCATGGTCGTGGTCATGGCTATGAGCTTCTTCTTTTATTTCAAAATACTTCTCCGACTCAAACAAACCCACACTGAGAATTAACGGCAAAGCTACTTGTGATTGGCTCGTCCTCATAATTCTCGCATCTTTTTTAACATCTCTAATCTTCACTTCTAATAATTCTAAATTTGCCTCCTCAACTAGGTCAGTTTTATTTAACAAAATAATATCGCCATAAAAAATTTGACTATATGCTGCCTGACTGTTAAACAAATCAAGACTGTAGTTAGCAGAATCGACCAAAGTAATAATTGAATCTAGGCGAGTCATATCTCGTAACTCAGTACCTAAAAAGGTTAAAGCTACTGGTAATGGGTCAGCTAAACCAGTCGTTTCTACAACCATATAATCAATTTTGTCTGGTCTTTCTAAAATTTTATAAACAGCATTAACTAAATCTTCATTAATAGTGCAGCAAACACAACCATTACTAAGTTCTACCATTGTGTCATCTCCATCGGTAGAAACAATTAACTCATTATCAATACCAATTTCTCCAAACTCATTGACTAAAACTGCAGTTTTTACACCTTGTTGATTTTGCAATATATGGTTGAGTAAAGTAGTTTTTCCACTACCAAGAAAACCTGTAATTATTGTCACTGGTAAACCATATTTTGGCATATCCATATTTGAAGTATTTAATTGAGTTGTTGTTGATTGCATAATTGTCCTGTTAAGTTACTTTAATGTTTATTGTTGAGCAGAAGTACAATTATTATAGTATCAATTTTCACGTTCTAAAATTTAGAGTATCTATAAGAAAAAATTAAATATAAAGTTGCCAGCTTAACAAGTGCAACTTGATTAGACATCTCCAATAATAAAAAATAAAATTAATTCTCCTACATACATCATTAATCCTTTCTCCCTACTCTCTACTCCTTCTTTTCTAGAGATGTTTATTAGTTATGAGTTTCTATGACTGAAGATTTATCCTACTGGTACAAATTATCATTCTGTGAAGCACCAAAAAAACCTGAATGGAAGGCAACAGGATTCTCAAAGTCAAAGAAAAAGTGGTAGTATTATGTTATTGGAGGTAACTCGCCCATACGCATGACTTTTTATTCAACGCAAAAAAGTTGTCGAGGGAAGAAGTACAGAGAAATAGGAGTTTGGTTTTAGACTTAGTTGCACAGTCAAGCTAGTGGGTAAACAGAAGATTTATCCTACTGGTACAAATTATCATTCTGTGAAGCACCAAAAAAAACTGAATGGAAGGCAACAGGATTCTCAAAGTCAAAAAAAATATGGTATTATTATGTTAGTGGGGGTAACTCGCCCATACATATGATTTTTTATTCAACACAAAAAAGTTATCGAGAGAAGAAGTACTGAAAAATAGGAGTTTAGATTTTATACCGATGTTAAAACCTACATTCCCTCCCTACTGCCTACTGCCTACTGCCTACTGCCTACTGCCTACTGCCTACTGCCTACT
>NZ_CEZPJD010000253.1:0-3430 GCF_983059655.1 Okeania sp. | reverse complement strand
CCTACTGCCTACTGCCTACTGCCTACTGCCTACTGCCTACTGCCTACTGCCTACTCTCTAAAGAATAATTGGCTCAAAAGTCGGTCTACCAAATTTTACAGACGGAATAAGCACATCTAATAATCGATCCACCACTTGCTTCCAAGTAAAATGCTGAAGAACCCATTGAGGCCCAGTTTGACGAGCTTGTTCTAAAAATAAAGGTTTTTCAATAACTGTTTGCATTAATTCAATCAAATGCTCTTGTTCTGGTACTACACACCAGAGCGTATCTCCATCCCTTGTATAATTATTTTGAAGTTTACTATTAATTTTTAAAGCAAAGTCCGAGTTAGTAAAATCATCTGTTGGGCCACCTTTTGTACAAATTACAGGCAAACCACAAGCTGTCGCTTCCAATACTGGCAAATTAAAACCTTCAGCTAAATAGGGAGAAACATAAGCATCAGCAACTTGATAAAGTTGAGCTAGTTCAAGAAATGAAAGAGTTTCGCCAACATAGATAATTCTAGATTTCACTTTTTCCATCTGTGTATCAGTGAGTGCAACTTTGCTAGCTTTGAGAATAGAATCTTGAGAAGGAAAAATAGCATCCCTACCTTTAAGGATAAGTTTGGTATCTGGATAGCGCTCAACAATGGTGGCAAATGCTTTCAGTAAGCGTCCCACTCCTTGACTATTATTGCACATCACCCCTATGTTGAGAAACACAAAATAGTTATTAATGCCCAACTTTTGGCGCAGGATAATTCTCTGAGAAGTTGGTAAAGGATGATAAATATTAGGGTTGACACCAAGAGGTACAACAGCGACACGACTTTCTTGAGCACCACTACGAACAAACCCATCTTTTGACCAGTGGGAGGGGGTAATAATAATTGCATCCCCTTGAGCATGAGCTTCTGCAAAAGAGTTTACACCCATTCCGTTAACAATAGATTTGCTAACAATACCCCATTCAGTGCAGGCAAAAACTGCTGTTCGTTTGCTCGTGGAGAAACTGAGATTAAAGGGAGCATATATCCGTAATGTGGCATCAGCAGTTTTTTGAGGAGATGGTTTGGGGATGTTGTGTAATGCTATTTCTGCATCAGGAGGAAATAAACCTGTGACGGGTTGCCAACTCTTGCTAACGTAAGGCATATCCTGATGAGAAATTTGTAGATGCTTTCGGTTCAGCATTTCTAGTAGTTGAAATTGATTTGCGATCGCATAAGAATGGGGTAAAAAACGCCAACCTTGGATGATAATACGCAATGGGTTAATACTCCTAAATATTTGGATTTTTGGTAGTCATAGTTGAGATTTTTACAGCATTGTGTCTATCTCAAGACAAAAAGTGATATAATAGTAATTATACTTTGATAAAAATTTACTTTTACTTTAATGAAAATGTTAACATAATTAATAATTAAATGAAAAATATATTTGATTTATTAATTTTTTTATGAGTACTAAGTAGTAATTAGGAAAATTATACCTGCTAGATAAAAATAGCAATAAATAATCTGATATTTACTTTGATTTTATTTTCAATAAATCTAGTTATATTTGTAAAAAAAAATTTAGAAAATCAAAAATATAGCAAATTTTTTTTAGAATAATTAGGAACAGTTTAATCTTAATTTATATTCCTACTTATATATTTGCAATCCGATCAATTTTTGTACTCAAGAAAGTATCAAAAAACTGTATTTTTAATTGACAAAAAAATCAAAGGAGTTTTCATGAATCAAAAAAAAGAATACACAATTATGGTGGTAGATAATGAATATAGAAATGCCAATTTAATGTTGGATCTGTTAAAACTTTCTGGTTTTAATGTCATTGTAGTAGAGGATGGGGAAAGTGCAATTGAGAAGGTAAAAAATGTATTGCCAGATTTGATTTTACTAGATATAATCATGCCAGGAATAGATGGTTTTGAGGTTTGTAGATACTTGCAAGCTTCAGAAAAAACTAGAAATATTCCTGTAATTTTTATGACTTCACTTTCTGAATCTACTGAAAAAATAAAAGGTTTAAATTTAGGAGCTGTAGACTATGTTGTTAAACCGTTTAAAACAGAAGAACTTTTATCTAGAATAAATATACATTTACGCTTACAAAAAGAGATAACAGAACTAACGGCAGCAGAAATAGAATTGCAAAAATCTGCATCAGAACTGGAGGATAAAGTGCAGGCAAAAACTGTGGAGCTTTCTCAATCTTTAGAAGAACTTAAAGCAGCTCAATTGCAACTAATTCAAAGTGAAAAAATGTCTAACATTGGAGCATTAGTTGCTGGTATTGCTCATGAGTTAAATAATCCAGTTAGTATAGTTGTCGGTAATGTTAAGTTGGCAGAAACATATCTCACAGCAATTATTAATCACATGAAATTATATCAAAAAGAATTTCCTAATCCTGGTCTAATAATTGAAAAAGATATGGAAGAAATGGATATAGATTTTTTGATTGAAGAGCTACCAAAAATCTTATTTTCCGTAAAAAAAGCCAGCAATCGCATAAGCGAAATTAGCGTATCATTGCGAAGTTTTGCTAGGGCAGATAGTACTTCAAAAGTAGCTTTTAATATTAATGAGGGCATAGATAATGCTCTGATAATTTTACAGCATCGACTAAAAGCTAATAATCAGCGTCCAGCTATTAAAATTGTCAAAAATTATGAAAGTTTACCTCAGATTAATTGTTATCCAAATACGTTAAATCAAGTTTTTATGAATTTGTTAGTCAATGCAATTGATTCTTTAGAAGAATACAATTATAAGAAACTTAAAACTTATCAAGAAATTCTACAAAATCCAAATCGGATTACTATTACTACTTCAATTATTGAATCCTATGGAGTAGAAATTAAAATAGCTCACAATGGACTGGGAATACTGGAAAACCTCAAAGATAAGCTATATGAAGCTTTTGAAAATGCTAATACTAACAATAAAATCAGCAACTTAGGATTATCTATGAGTTACTTAATTATAGTCAATAAACATGGAGGAGAATTGGAATGTAATTCTCTTCCTGAAAAAGGAACAGAATTTGTGATTAAATTACCAAATCAAAAAATAGAAAAAAAATTATAAATAATTTGATAGTTTTCTTGATTATCTTATTCTGATTTATACCATTATAGAATTTCCCAAAGTCGTGAGTTACAGTTATCTTTTTGTCTTTTTATTCCCTGTTCCCTGTTCCCTCAAACCTAAAATTTTGTACCTCATAAGTGTGACAATTGCGATAGAATGCTAATTTCTTATTTTTCAGCTTATTTTTTAATTTATTCCCTGCAATACTAAATTGACATATTTAAATATATAGCAATCAGGAATAAGTTGTGAGAATTCAGATGTTCTTTAAAAGTATAGAATATAGTAATTATTATATTCATATGATACATTTTTTTCTTTTTCTCTGTTCCCTGTTCCCT
>NZ_CEZPJD010000252.1:0-9914 GCF_983059655.1 Okeania sp. | reverse complement strand
TCCCCCCCGCTGGGTTTAATGCGGATTAGTTGGAAACAAGTCCGGATATACCGGACTTACCAAGTACTCATCTACCCCCCCGCTGGGTTTAATGCGGATTAGTTGGAAACATGCCGATGCTTCAGCGGTGTTTGGGTCATCAATGCTAACCCCCCCGCTGGGTTTAATGCGGATTAGTTGGAAACGTCTACTTCTTCTGATTCTGATTCATTTTCAGTAGTTTGTGCCCCCCCCGCTGGGTTTAATGCGGATTAGTTGGAAACCTTTACTTGTGTCGCGGGTTTTTGTTGTTGTGACATTCCCCCCCGCTGGGTTTAATGCGGATTAGTTGGAAACATCATACTAGTCGGATACTTCATTTCGGGCAGATTTTCCCCCCCGCTGGGTTTAATGCGGATTAGTTGGAAACAAACAGTAATGTATCTCGTTCAAGTGTTTGGCCCCCCCGCTGGGTTTAATGCGGATTAGTTGGAAACAGTTCAGCATAACGTTGCTGGTAACACCTCGATATAGTTCCCCCCCGCTGGGTTTAATGCGGATTAGTTGGAAACCTCAGATATATGTAACATTGCAGTTAAAAACTACAATCCCCCCCGCTGGGTTTAATGCGGATTAGTTGGAAACTATTTGGGTGATTATTAGCCTATAACCAATAATACCTAGCCTACCCCCCCCGCTGGGTTTAATGCGGATTAGTTGGAAACTTTTTCATCTTCTAGCCAGTTTAATAGAGTTGTTGGGAATTAAGCTCAAAAAATAGCTCAAACCCTTATTAGTCAATGTTTATAGCGTTTTAAGCCATGAAATCATGAAAACCTTATACGGTAAGCTTTTGAGCATTGTTCAATCCTTATTTCCCAACAACTCTATTTAGTACTCACATTCCGCACTTCAATTTGTAACATAAAAAGTAGTAACTTGGTAGGTATTTAGGGCTAGCTGATTAAATCTTAAAGCATTTACAGATAAAGGTTTTAGCCTTTAATGGTCTTGAAAAAGTACCTGGTTTTCAACTCTTCATGCTCAAAAAGTTAGCATTTCTGGCGCATAGTTGGGCAAAAAAAATTACTCCCCTACTCCCCTACTCCCCCGCTCCCCTACTCCTTAAAAAAGACTTTTTCAGCAAACCCTAATTATCAATTGTTGAACGAGACCTGACATCAGAAGGAGGAATTTGCTCAATATTAATCAAAGATTTAATAACCGACTTAACAATAGGAGCTGCCACCCTTCCCCCACTACCCTTAATAGGTTCATCAATAACCGCCAAAACCACATAACGGGGAGACTCCATTGGTAAAATACCCACAAAACTCGTAATTTTAGCCTTCTTAGAATAACCCCCAGTTTCAGAAGCTTTTTGAGCCGTACCAGTTTTACCCGCAATTCTATATCCACGAATTTTAGCTCTTTTACCAGTACCACTTTCAACCACCCTTTCCATCATTGCCAATACTTTTGTCGTAGTATCAGAAGAAAAAACCTGTCTAGGACTTCGCAAAGACAACTGCCAATATGGTTGTCCTTTACTATCAAACAAACCACGCATCACATGAGGTGTCACTAATTTACCCCCATTTGCTAAAGCTGCATTAAGCTGTGCTAATTGTAGAGGAGTAAGAGAAAATCCCTGACCAAAAGCAGTAGTAGCAGCTTCCACTGGTACCATTAAAAATTGGTTGCGGTCCTTTAAAATACTCGGTGCTTCAAAAGGAAGGTCTGCACCAGTAGTATCTCCTAATCCTAAGCGTTTAAGGCCATCATAGAAAACAGCTCGGGGCATTTGTTCAACAATTTTCACCATACCTACATTACTGGAGTGTTGAATAATCTCAGTCACAGTGCGTGCCCCACCGCCACCACCAGAGTTAAATATAGGCCAATTTCCGATAACTATTCTACCTGTGTCGTAAAATACACTATCTTCCTCAATTGCTGCCACTTCTAAAGCTAAGGCCACATTGATTGGTTTAAAAGTAGAACCTGGCTCATAAACATCTGTTACAGCCCAATTTTTGAATAGTGTTACGTCATAGTTATAGTATTGATTCGGGTCATAAGAAGGTTCTGATACTAGAGATAAAATAGAACCATCATTAGCATCCATCACTATGACAGTACCTCGCTTGGCCTGATACTCTTCTAATTGTTTTTTTAGTATTGTTCGTGTTGCTCGTTGCAAGCGAGAGTCAATAGTTAGATGCAAAGAAAGGTCATCTAACTGTAGAAAGCCTGTAGTTAGTTCGTCCGGTACCAAAGCACCTTTGATTAAGCGCCGAAATTGGATTTTTGGCACAGAGCGCTCTAAAAGATTTTGTTGGCTATATTCAATCCCAGCTTGACCTATACTTTCTCCGTCTACATATCCTACTATTTCAGCAGCTAACTCTTTTTGAGGATAAACGCGTTGTGGATGTTGAATTAACTCTAAGCCATCAACAAATAAATTAGTAATTTTATCTGTTGCTTCTTGAGGTATGAAGTCAGCAACTTTTACACCTGTTTCTCTTTCATTGAACATTTGGAGTAGGTCATTTGAAGTTAGAGTTTTCTCCAAATTTGCTCCTTCTAAAATAGTTGATAATTCATAAGCAACTTCTTGTTTTGAACGATTAAAAATTTTGGGGTGAGCATAGAGGGTATATGCGATTTTATCAATTGCTAAAGTATTGCCATTTCTATCAACTATTGGACGTCTAGGAACGAAAGGACTTGATTCTTCAGTTTGCTGGTATTTTGCTTGTTTTTGTAATGCTTTGCCTCGCAATACTTGTATATAGAAGAGGTTCATTATTAATCCTAATAAGCCAAGCATTAAAAGTATCCAGACTAGGTAAAGTCTAGATTGTTGACATTTTTCTGGTTTTGGATGAGTATTTTTAACAGAATCTGTTTCACTTTGGGGATTTTGAGTTTTGAATTTAGAACTAGATTTTTCTGTTTGTTTGTTTTTGAAAGACTTACGACGAAGTTGAGTATTTGAAGGATAATCAGAGGCAGCCATTTGAGTTATTTATTAATAATAAGTAAGCAGAAAATAATAAGCACTAAGTTATATTTAAAGAAGCACTCAGCAGTAAATGTTTAGAAGGGGATTTAACTAGCTATCAGCTTTTCGTGATAGTCATGCTCCGCAAACAGCATTTAGCTGTCAGCTAAAAATTCGAGGGCTTAAGTCCCCCACTATATTTGATTTGAAAAAATTAGTGGTAAGTGTTAACGGGGGTTTGAATCCCCCATTATACATCTTTAAAAGCTGACTGCTGATAGCTGAGTGCTGACTGCTACCTCAATATCCCACTGGTGTTTTGAGGAGATATTTATGACCAGAAGTAGATTCTAGATAAGGTTGAGGAGGATTAGGAGCAGGACGTGGAGGTGCTGGATCTAAAAATATCCGCTTGACAGAGTTTGGTGAAACTAAATCAGTATCAGAAGTTGAAGCTTGTTCGGCTATTTGATTTTTCAATAATTCATTAGCCACACTTATCTGCTGTTCTTTTTGTCTAAGCTTTTGTAATTCTTGATATTCTGTTGTCCATTTTGACTGACCATAAATTGTCCAGCCATAAATTGCCACACTGGTACTCGCTAATAATACAGTGACCATGGATGAAGTTAGTTGTGTTGCCATCAAAGATTTTAACCAGAGTGGTTTGGACTTAGGCAAAGAAATGACTTGAGCCAAATTCTGTTCTTGAATTGTTTGTGAGTCCCTACTATTTTCTGAAATATAGTTACCATCAGATAAATTTTTTTCATCTGTTAGTTTTTGTCGGCGAGCTGATTTTTTTGAGACGACGGACAAATTCTTTTTTGGGGACTTATTGTTTGGGGCCAAAAATGTACTTCTAAGTGCAACCATATAATTTACCTATACTGACATCTAAATTTAGAAAACTACAAAATACAACAGTATCTAATCTTGAGTATATGTTTTAATTTACCATTCAAATTTTAAGTGAATTTTTTTATACCTATCAACTTTTAACTATTTGCTTGATAATTTTAGTTGTATTTCTTACCTTTACAATAGTTAAAAACATGGTCTATTATCATCAGATAAGTTAAATTATATATGAAAAAAAAATTAATTTAAAACTCTTAAATGACTATATTAATATAGTAGTTTAATTCTTATTTAATTGGTCGTAATTTATTTTGAATCGCCATACAACAAATTAATTTTAATCTTAGTTAAGAATTTCCCAATTGTAATCAATCTGCAAAGTATCTATCCTGATGTAGATATAATTTTCCATCAAATTGACTTTGTTTACTAGCCAATCGCATTTGTCATAAAATCCTGATGAAAGGTTTCATAATGAATCCCAACTAGCAAAAAAATTAATTAGGGCTTTCGTGCTACTCAATATATTCTTTGAATTTTTCAATAATTATGCCACCACAACTATAGATATAATAGCTGCTTGTCCAAAACAGTTTTTTAGCCTAATAACTCTTTTTTAGTTTCATTTTAAATGCTGCACAAACATCAGGAAAAGTATTAGAAAAAACTATGCTTTTATAAGTCTTAATTGTTTTAACTAACTTACTTATAATACTGTTGTGGTAAAAATTAAAAAAGTATATGAATTATAGTCTGCCTCACAATTAAATTTGATTAATTTACACCCTAATGCCGCTACGCGGAAGTCAGAAGTCAGAAGTCAGAAGTCAGAAATATTGATTGGTAAGGCTTTTAGGATTTTGTAACTGGTCAGTTATTTCCGCCATTCTGCACTAATCTTTAGCTCTAAGAGTAGGCTGAAATCCAAAATTATAAGTAATAGATAGCCTGTAAGCATTTCCTCGGTAATGCTGCGCAAACAGCAGTCAGCTAGCCTCTTACAGAGGAACTGCGTTATCAGCAAGACTCCTGTGGAAGAACTGCCTTAACAGTTATTGCTTTTATCTCAAACTAAAAGCTTTACTAATTAAGTCATAATTTATACTTATTATCAAAACTGGCTGAAACAGTCTATTTTCATTAAAATCCCCTTCTTTTACTGAGAGCTGAAAGCTAATAGCTGTTTGCGCAGCATTCCGCAGGAAATGCTTACGATAGCGTTACTTAATTCTTAATTTTGTATTAATAATTTGTATACTTAATACTAATTGTGTCAAACAAAAAACTTTCTTTTATAACTATTGAGAGTGTCAGAGGCACTGGTCATGGTAAAAAGGTGAAAGTTGAATTATTGTTTAACCCTTAGACATTAGCTGTGTACGCTCAATATTTGGAGAATCTCTGCTAATCAACCGTTGAATAGCATATCTTTCCCCATCCTGGAGCCTTCCTAATTAATTGTTAACAAAATTATATTGACAAACATGACAATTTCTGTAGACCAAGTTAACCAAATAGTTTGGAACCATCACCACGACCCCTTCCAAGTCCTCGGTGCCCATCAGACAGAACAAGATGGCAAAACTGTAACAGTAATCCGAGCCTACCAACCAAGTGCTGAAGCTGTCTCAGTTATTTCACCAGTAGACTGGAAAGAATACCCAATGCAGTCAGTCCACAATCCACATTTCTTTGAATGTGTAATAGAAGCTCCAGAACTGGCCAACTATCAACTTAAAATCAAAGAAGGAGAACATGAACGAGTCATCAACGACCCCTACGCCTTCCGTTCTCCAAAACTCACAGACTTTGACCTTCAACTATTTGGAGAAGGAAATCATCACCGCATCTACGAAAAACTAGGGGCACATCTTACAGAAATTAACGGAGTCAAAGGAGTCTATTTTGCTGTTTGGGCACCTAATGCTCGTAACGTTTCAATTTTAGGAAACTTCAACTATTGGGATGGTCGTAAACACCAAATGCGGAAAGGCCACACAGGTATCTGGGAATTATTCATTCCTGATATTGGCCCTGGAGAACACTACAAATATGAGGTCAAAAACTGGGAAGGACATATCTACGAAAAAAGTGACCCTTATGGATATCAACAAGAAGTAAGGCCCAAAACAGCTTCCATTGTTGTTGACCTAGACTCATATACTTGGAACGACCAAGAATGGATGGAGAAACGTCGCCATACCGAACCTCTCACTCAACCTATTTCCGTCTATGAATGCCACCTGGGTTCTTGGATTCATGCCTCTGCTGCTGAACCTGCTAAACTGCCTAATGGGGAAACTGAAGCTGTAGTTCAAGTCTCGGAACTCAGACCAGATGCACGTTTTCTTACCTACCGAGAATTAGCAGATCGTCTGGTTTCCTACGTTAAAGATTTAGGCTATACCCATATTGAAATGTTACCTGTAGCAGAACATCCTTTTGATGGTTCTTGGGGTTATCAGGTTACAGGATTTTTTGCCCCTACCTCTCGCTACGGTAATGCTGAAGATTTCATGTACTTTGTAGATAAATGCCATGAAAATGATATTGGGGTAATTGTAGACTGGGTACCGGGACATTTTCCAAAAGATGGACATGGTTTGGCTTTCTTTGATGGGACTCACCTCTATGAACATCCAGACCCCCGCAAAGGCGAACATAAGCAATGGGGTACTTTAGTATTTGACTATGGTCGTAATGAAGTTCGTAACTTCCTAGTTTCAAATGCCCTTTTCTGGTTTGAAAAATATCACATTGATGGTTTTAGGGTAGATGCGGTTGCTTCTATGGTCTACCACAACTATATGAGACCTGATGGTGAATGGGTTGCTAACCAATACGGAGGTGTGGAATATATCGAAGCTGCTGATTTCCTCCGTCAGGTTAATCATTTGATTTTTGGTTACTATCCTGGTACTCTCTGCATTGCAGAAGAATCTACTGCCTGGCCAATGGTAACTTGGCCTACTTATGTTGGTGGTTTGGGCTTCAACCTCAAGTGGAACATGGGTTGGATGCACGATATGCTGGACTATTTTGAAATGGACCCTTGGTTCCGACAGTTCCACCAGAATAATGTTACTTTCAGCATTTGGTATCACCACAGTGAGAACTATATGTTAGCTCTGTCTCACGATGAGGTCGTACATTGCAAGAGTAATATGTTGGGTAAGATGCCTGGAGATGATTGGCAGAAGTTTGCTAATGTTCGGGCATTATTTGCTTATATGTTTACTCACCCTGGTAAGAAAACAATGTTTATGGGGATGGAATTTCCTCAATGGGGTGAATGGGATGTTTGGGGCGATTTAGAATGGCATTTGCTCCAACATGATGCTCACCAAGGAATGAAGCGATTTTTCCGAGATGTGAATCACCTCTATCGTTCTCAACCTGCTTTGTATGAACAAGATTGTACTGAGGAAGGTTTCCAGTGGATAGATTGTAGTGATAATAATCATAGTGTGGTGTCGTTTATTCGTCGCGCTAAAGATGGGAAAGAATTTGTGGTAGCGGTTTGCAACTTTACTCCTCAACCTCATAGTCACTATCGCATCGGTGTACCTGAACCAGGATTCTATACTGAAATATTTAATAGTGATGCTGGTAATTATGGTGGCAGCAATATGGGTAATTTGGGTGGTAAGTGGACTGATGATTGGTACTTCCATAATTATCAACAGTCTTTGGATTTATGTTTGCCTCCTTTGGGTATTTTGGTGTTGAAGTTAGACAAGGAGAAAACGTTAGCAGTGATGGAGCAGTCTCAGGAGGTGGAAGCTGAAGCTGAAACTGTGTCTGAAAGTTAGTGACTAAGAGCAAGTAATATTAATTAACCACAATGTAGGGACGTTGCATGCAACGTCCCTATAAGTTTGTAGTCTTTTTAAATGTGGTTCACTGACCTAAAAACTGTTGTAGGTGATTGACTTTTTATGACTTGAGAAAATATGCGGGATGTGATCGCTTACGATAAACACCAGTTGGAGAAATTGAGTTAGCTGAAAGGCGAAAACAAGATTATTTAAGTAATAAGCAAAATGATGAGTGATGTCAAGAAGTATATTAAGAAACGGAAGCAAATAGATCCTGAATTTACTGAAGAATTTGAGTCGGGATATGCCAGTTTTAAAATAGGGGTGATTCTAGCACAAGCAAGAGAAGAAACTGGAATGACAATAGAAGAGTTAGCCAGTCGGTTGAATTGGAATAAGTCAACTATTTTCCAAATAGAAAATAATAGTTCTGATGTTAGTATTTCTATTCTGGAAAGATATGCGCGAGAGGTAGGTAAAAAACTTTATCTAGAAATTAGATAATTTTTTGGGGATAACTACTGAAGTAAAAAAAATTGACAAAAGTTGACATAATTGTACATTCTTTGTGTGACAGAACCTTCTTCTTTGTTCAAAATACTTTTGTAGTATAGTTGTATCACAAGATGCCGGATATAATTAATAATGGGGGAGGGTAAACAGTTACCGTTGATTGATTAACAATACTCAAAAGGTTTAAACATGAAAAATGTTCAAGATTCAATTTCTCGTATGATTGCTAAACGAGATAAAATTTGGCAACAGTATGACTATGCAATGTCTAATCAAAAAGATTTAACTCAACGCTTTTCTAGCTATTCTAAGAAGAGCGGACAAGTTACGACTATTTCTCCTTTAACTCCTAATCAATTACCCCCTGATGAAGTTCAAGCTTGTCTTGATAAACTCTCTCAAACAGAGGGTAAAATTAAAAAAGAAAAAGCTACGATAGAGACCTATGAAAGGCAGATAGAATCTTTAAAAAATCAAGCTAATATCCTCATTATTGGACTCTGTGTAGGAGGTTTTGTTTTGCTAGTAATTTTAGTCAGTTTGATGAGTAATAAATCCTCTAATAATTCTAATTCTTCTCAACTGTATCAATTAAATACTCAAAAAGTTGTTATTAAACTTTCTAAGTAAGGAGATTATTAACTAATGTTTTGGAAAGAACAAATTGAAGACTTAAAAAACGAAATTGAAAAAAGTCGTGAACAGATATCAGGTTATCTGGCAACCTGTGCTTCTCTGTTTAATCATGGTAAATTAAACAGCGAAAAATTACCTGATTATTTTGGCAAATTTCTCGAAGATAACTATCAATCAACCCAAACCTATTTACAACAGCAACCAGTAGAAACGACAGGAAGTTGGCGAGATTCTCGTTGGCAAAATTGGGCAATTCCTGATAACTCATTAGGAACATTAGATCATGTCCAATTAATTCGTGTTGGTCAATTTATTGAAAAAAGACCAACTAACAATCATTTTTTTATTCCTGAACAGTTTTTTATTCCTGAATTTGTTCCCTTTGTGGGTGAAAATAAAACTATTATTATTCGTTGTAATAATAACACTCGTGATACAGGCTTAGAATTACTGCAATCTCTAGTCATTCGTACTGCTATTTTACTTCCTTATCAAATTAGTTATACATTCTGCGATCCTTTTAATACTGGGGGTGCATTTTTAATGCGTCGTTCCCTTCCTGAAACCTTAATTAGAGAAAATAGTGGTGAAGTTCATCGAGATTTGTTAAAAGTGACGGAAGATATTGGTGATGTAAAAAAAAATTATTTAGATTCCCAGTCTCCAGCTTTACATTTACTCCCCCCAGATATTCGAGTAAATCAAAGATTTGAAGGTATTTTTGTGGCGGACTTTCCTAAACGATACGATCGCCGAGATATTGAAGAATTACAAAAAATTGGTGGCAGTGGACCTGAAGCAGGAAAATATTTATTCATTCATTATAATCAAGATATCGATCTACCAAGAGATATTGATATGAATGGCTTTGAAAATGCCTTTTATATCGATCTCAATAAACAATTGAATACAGCAAAGTCTTGTCAACTTGAATTTAAACCTGATAGTATTCCTAACGCAGACTTACAGAAAAATTTACTCGATAAAGTTAAACAAGCTAAACCCCCCGAACGAAAATTAGATTGGGATGAAATTGTAGGAATCGATCCACAAAATTGGTGGACTCATAGGAGTGAAGAATGGATAATTACCCCTAT
>NZ_CEZPJD010000251.1:3618-9988 GCF_983059655.1 Okeania sp. | reverse complement strand
GCTTTTGGGTTGCCCATACTAACTGTAGTCTATCCATGTGAAAAGCGCTATAATTTATCCAATTTATCAAAATAATTGGGTCGCGCAACCCCGCCTTGATTAGACATCTCCAGAAAATAGGGAGTAGGGAGTAGGGGGAAGAATTGATAATTTCTGTACGATAGTTGATTTTATTTTTTATAGCGCTGTGCGCAGCTCATTTGGCAGTAGGCAATAGCGGTCAGACCCCGCGCCGCCGACAGCTCGCTTGCGGAACGCCGACTCCTGTGAGGGAATGCTGACCAACAGAGGCAGTAGGGGAGATAAAAAGCTTATGATATAAAACTTTTAGCTATTGGACACCTCCTGAAATTTGTAAAGCAAGCCAGCGCACATTGCTATATTATTGGAGATGTCTATTCGCGAAATATTTTTGGAGCCTTTCTCAAATCCTCGTTACAAAAATAACTTTTGACTGTCTTGAGTATGTCTTACATTTTGGAGGGGCTTTGTACGGAATTACTTCTGCACAGTATAGCATTACGCAAATAGGTTAGGGCAATTATAGACACTCAAACGAGCGTCAGGGATTACTTCTAACTTCTAACTTCTGACTTCTGACTTGCGCGTAGCACTATAGACGCCCAGAATTACACACTCGCTTCTGACTTTTGACTTTCTTAAGGAGTGGTTTATTACCACAGTCGCTGCTAAATATTGTTAATCTTCGACAAAATCTGAAAAAAATTATGTGGGTCTTACTCTATAGTTTATAGTATAGCAATGTGCGCTGGCTTGCTTTACAAATTTCAGGAACTGTCCAATAGCTAAAAGTTTTATATCATAAGCTTTTTATCCCCCCTACTGCCTATTGCCTACTGCCAAATGAGCTGCGCACAGCGCTATAAATCGCCTGCTGTGACTAAGTTTTGGTTTTTTTTGACAAAATCAAAAAATTTGTCGATCGTAGCTGTCGATAATCGACAAAAAGTTGATTTGCCTAGATTACTATTATTAGTTAAGTAAGTTATTGGTCAAAAATAACTTATATATCCAAAAATATTTCTAGGTGTTACTACCTTAGCAATCCAATCAAAATAGAACAAATATTTAGTTAATAGGAGAAATATTATGGCTTCAATTGTTTAAATCATACTGCTCAATACTCCCGATTGTTGTACTTCTCTAAATTGAGAATTTAAACAAAAGACAAAATTATAGAGCATTGCTAGTTAGGGGTATTTCCCCACAGGATCTTTGCCATTACTATGTACCACCATCTTTATTTTAGCAAATAATTAAGGTTTAAAGCTTCTCCTTTAAATAGGTTTAAATAGGAAATAAGGAACAATAAAAAATTTTCCTTAAGCCTCAATCCTCTCCTTGAAAATAAGAGGTAATTGTTAATTATTAATTATTAATTGTTGAAATATTTAGGACTAGGAAAGATGAATCTACAAACACCGAGAATAACAACTCCAATAGCTGTTGTTGGGTTAGGTTGCCATTATCCCGGTGCCGATGAACTCTCAGCACTTTGGGAAAATATATTAGCTAGACGTTGTCAATTTCGAGAGATGCCAGACCAACGCTTACCCCTGTCTGAATATTATGACAGCGATCGCCATGCACCTGATAAAACCTATGGTAGTCAAGCTGCTTTGATAGAGGGTTTTGAGTTTGATTGGGTGAAGCGACGAGTTCCTCAATCAACTGTTGCCTCCGCCGATATTGTCCATTGGTTAGCCTTAGAAGTTGCTTTAAAAGCGATCGAGAATGCAGGTTATAAACGTGAAACCGTACCAATTCAGAAATCTGGTGTCATTTTAGGCAACACCTTAACAGGAGAACATACCCGCTCTCATACTATGCGTTTGCGCTGGCCTTTTGTGAAAAAAGTTTTGTATGCTGCTGCTACAGCTAAAGGTTTATCCCCTAAAGCAGTCGCAGAATTCAGCCAAACGATGGAATACTTCTATAAATCTGTCTTTCCTGAAATTAACGAAGACTCATTAGCAGGAGGTCTTTCTAATACCATCAGTGGCAGAATTTGTAATTTCTTCAATTTTGATGGAGGAGGATATACTGTAGATGGTGCTTGCTCTTCCTCATTAATTGCTGTTGCAACCGCTGCTACTGCTTTAGCCAATGGCGATTTAGATATGGCGTTAGCTGGTGGTGTTGATATTAGTTTGGATACCTTTGAGCTAATTGGTTTTGCCAAAACAGGTGCTTTGACAGCTGAAGACATGACTGTTTATGACCGTCGTGGTAGCGGTTTTATTCCGGGTGAAGGCTGTGGTTTTGCAGTTCTCAAACGCCTTGAAGATGCTCGGGCAGCAGGGAACTATATTTATGCTATTATCAATGGTTGGGGAATATCCTCTGATGGAAAAGGAGGTATTACTGCTCCCTCAAAAACTGGACAGGCAAAAGCTTTGGCCCGTGCTTATGAAAAAGCAGGATATAGTCCAGGGCAGCTTCATTTTATCGAGGGACATGGTACGGGAACGCCCGTAGGCGATCGCACTGAATTAGAAGGAGTAGCATTAACTATGGGTGCTTATGGGGAAACGAAACCTCGTTCCTGTGGCATGACTTCTTTTAAGTCTATCGTTGGACATACCAAAGCTGCTGCTGGTATAGGTGGGTTTATTAAAGCTGTCATGGCTGTGAATCAAAGAATTTTACCCCCAACAGCTAGCTGTGAAGAGCCTAATTCTGTATTTGATGAGGTAGCTAAATGTTTCTATCCAATTTTACAAGGAGAAATTTATCCTCCTACAGAAACTGTTTATGGAGGGGTTTCTGCTATGGGTTTTGGTGGAATTAATTCCCATGTTACCTTGTCTTCGGGTGATGCTCCGGCAGTGTCTTTAAAGCCTTCTTTAGATGAAAGAGCTTTACTGGTTTCTCATCAAGATACAGAAGTATTTGTTTTGAGTGCTGCTTCGGTTACTGCACTATTGGAACGGACTCAGCAAGTTGCCCAACAAGCGAAAGGTATAAGTATAGGGGAGTTTGTCGATCTAGCAGCAGAACTTTCTAGTCAAGTAAATCAAGAGTTTCCCTGCCGAGCAGCGATAGTAGCTGGAACTCCAAAAGACTTATTAGCATCTCTGAAACAGTTAGAGCAACTCCTCAACGATCGCCCCCCTGCTCCCAAGGAAGTTCAAGTTACTCCCCAAAGAAATATTTGGGTTTCTCATCAGGTTAAGCGCAGTCGTGTGGCTTTTCTCTTTCCCGGTCAAGGATCGCAGGGATTAAACATGGCCCGGACTTTAGTACAACGCTATGCTTGGGCACGAGAATTTTTGGAACAGAGCGATCGCTGGCTAGAAGAAATGGGATTTTCACCCATTAGTAAGTATATTTATTGCCCTCTAGACAAGGCAGTCGATCGAGAACAAGTAAAGCAGTGGTCTCAAGAATTGACTCTGGTTGCCCCAACTGCAATTTGTTTTGTTTCTTTACTCTGGAAGCGTTACCTCGAACGTTTGGGGATTAAACCTGTTGCTGTTGGCGGTCACAGTCTGGGAGAATTGGTGGCTTTTCATGTCGCTGGTGCTTATGATGAAAAAACATTACTTGGGTTTGCTGCCATGAGGGGAAAGTTGATGACAGCAGAAACTACTCAAGCAGGAACTATGGCAAGTTTAGGCTGCGATATTCAAACTGCTCAACAGCTCGTATCTGGAATTCCTGGTTATGTTGCGGTAGCAAATATTAATAGTCCGGTACAAACAGTAATTTCTGGAGAAAAAACAAGTGTGGAATTGGTATTGCAACGAGCAGCTACCCAGGAAATTCAATATAAGGAGTTAGCTGTTGCTAACGGGTTTCATTCCCAAATGATGTCAGAAGCAGCTAAAGATTTACGCGATTACGCGCCCATTCCAGAGAAACTGGAAGTGCCTCAAGTGCAATTATTTTCTAGTATTGATGGTCAGTTAATTGAATCAGGAGTTAACCTCAAAGAACATTTTGCTGGCCAAGTCACAGCTCAAGTTAATTTTATTGAACTGGTGAAAGCGATCGCTCCTCAATGCGATATTATGCTCGAAGTTGGACCTGGGAAAGTACTTTCAGGATTAGTAAGTGCCATCACAGACTCGCCTTTATGTCTGTCATTGGAATCTAAACCAGGAAAAGCAAAAGACCTGAATTTAGTTCTAGCAAGCTTTTTTGCCCATGGCGGTCAAATTAACTGGTCAAATGTTTATGAAAATCGTCTGCTTCGTCCCTTTATCCCCGCGTCACAAAGACTATTTATTGATAATCCTTGCGAACGACCTTTTTCAGTTTCCCCAGAATATATCTCTCCGATGAACCTATCTTTTTCTGGCGAGCAACCAGAGGCAAACTCAAGCACGCCATTTAACGACACTGCTATTATTGAAGCTCTATCCCATTACTTTGTCGAACGAGGATCATTTTTAGCAGATTTAATTCGAGCAGATATCGAAAACTTTCCTCCCACTATGTAAAACCTACCAATCATTTATATTGTTCCTATGTCTTACTCTAACCATTCAAATAACGAAGAGCTAGTTAAGCTTCTTTCCGCTTACTTCACTGAGCGAGGTTCTTTTTTAGCTCAAGTCATTCGTGCCGATCTGAAAAATTTACCTCACCTAACTAAACCTAATCAAATTACTGCCGAAAACACGCATCAGCATCATAACATTTCGCCTTCAATTAATGGTAATGGAGTTACTACGAACCACAAATACAGCGACCATCATCCTGTTATTTCCGTAACCTCCTCTGCTCAAAAAGTTACCCCGTTCCCAAAACATGTCTCTAAATTTCAAGCACAAACTTTAGATGTAGAGTCAATTTTAATCGATCTAGTTGCCAAGCAAACAGGTTATCCCGCAGATAGTATTTCCCTTGATGCCAAACTGCTTGATGACCTAAATATGGATTCCATCAAAGCTAGTGAATTAATTGCTTCTGCTACCCAAGCTTGCAACATTGCAGGTATCATCGAACCCTCAAGTTTAGCTAACGCCAGTCTCAAAGAAATTATCCAAGTCATTCATTCAACCATGGGAGGAATGGCTCAGACTACATCATCAATAGAACACAACAGTGAAATTAAACCTCAACTTGCTCCCACTAAACAAGCAGATAAAGACTTAACCTCCTTACTCCTCAGCTTAGTAGAAGAGCAGACAGGATTTCCCCAAAACACTCTTAGTTTAGACTTGCGTTTGTTAGACGATCTAAATCTTGACTCTATTAAAGCAGCAGACTTAATTGCTATAGCTGCTAAAAAAACTGGTGTCAGCGGAAAAATCGATCTGTCTACCCTAGCTAACTCCACTCTAGGGGAACTAGTAACAGCACTTCAGCAAAACCAAGTAGTTTCACGCTCAGAGGAAAAATCTATTCCGCAACCTCAAAAGATAACTCAGGAAAATTATTCCACCTGGGTACGCAACTTTGCCATTGAATATATCCCTCAAGAAATCTCCGAAGTACAAGCTAATTGGTCTCAAGCTCATGTTTTGATTGTTAGTGAAGAAGGCGATCGCCATTTTTGCCAAACATTAAAGGATGAATTACAACAAAATCAAGCTCAAGTTGAAATTATTACTTATGACCAAGTTAACTCCTTAGAAAATTCTCAGGAAAGTAGTTTTACCCACTACTTAGCTATTTTACCCCAAACCCCATCACCACAAAAAATTATTCCATTAGCACATATGACCGTTCGCATCAATAGTATTGCTACTTTAGCCATGACAAACACAAATTGTTGTCTGACTTATGTGCAATTTGGTGGCGGACATTTTGGCAGTCAAGGAGCAGCTATTTCACCTGAATTGTGTTGTGCAGGTGCTTTTGCTCGCAGCCTTCATTTAGAGCGTCCTCACAGTCGGGTAAGAGCGATCGATTTTCCTCAAAATATTGAATACTCACAAGCTACCGAACTCCTGATCCAAGAAATGAGTACTAAAGAGGCGATCGCCACAGTAGGCTATGATGAGCAACTATTGCGCTTAGTGCCACAAAGCCGTATCCAACAACCCGCAACCTATAAACCTCGCTCCCTATCTTGGTCAGCAGAGGATGTGATTCTCGTTACCGGAGGTGCAAAAGGTATTACTGCTGAATGTGCCCTCGCTTTAGCCAAAAACACTGGTGTCAAAATGGCTTTAGTTGGTCGCAGTCAAAAGGAAAACCCAGAAGTAATGCAAACCTTAAAACGCTTCCAAGATGAGAAGCTAATTTGTCAGTATTATGCTGCCGATATTACCAACTCCCAAGCTGTTGTTGAATTAGTGCAGAAAATTACTGCTGAACTAGGTTTAATTACAGGTGTCATTCATGGAGCAGGGTTAAATACACCCCGTCGTGTGGAACAAGTAACTTTAGAAGCAGC
>NZ_CEZPJD010000251.1:1890-3518 GCF_983059655.1 Okeania sp. | reverse complement strand
TTATTATTAGCGCTCGTTTAGGAAGTCTTGATACTTGGTCACCAGTTCAGTTAGTCAAAACCAATGAATATCGTTTTATCGAACGAGTGCTTCATGTTGAACCTCATATTGAGTTAACGGTGCGGACTCATCTCAGTCTAGACAAAGATTTGTACATTCAAGATCATGTCTGGCGAGGTTCTTATTTGTTCCCGACTGTCTTCGGTTTAGAAGCAATGGCGCAAGCAACTGCTTACGTTACTGGGGAAACAGACAATAAAATTGCCAGAATTGAAAATATCTCTTTGCATCGCCCTATCGTTGTTCACCCAACTGATGGAGTAGAAATTGAAATTCATGCTCAAGTAATGGAAGCTTTGCCTAACGGAGAAATAGCAGTTAAAGTAAGTATTCGCACCGAACAAACAGCATTTACAACAGATCATTTTGCTGCAACCTTTATTATAGGAGACATAAAACCCGGTTCCACTATCGATATTCCTTTAGGAGAACCTCTGGCGATCGATCCCCAAACCGATCTTTATGGAGACTTATTATTTCAAGGAGAACGCTTTCAACGAATGGGTGCAATATATGCTCTTAATCAAAACCAGAGCATTTTTCGTTCCTACGCCATTACTTCTGAAACTGAGTTAGTTCAAGAAAGCTTTTCTACAGACATGGAAAGCTATATGCTACTAGGCGATCCTTATTTGAGAGATGTTTTACTCCAATCATTACAACTAAATATTTCCCAACAGACTTGTTTACCAATCTCAATAGGTAAAATAGAATTTTTCCAAAATCCTCATTTTCAGAAAGATGACAGAATAGTAACTGTTGTGTGCATAGAAAAAGGAAAGAAAGAATGTATTGGTGAAGTATTTGTCAGTGATAAACAAGGGAATATCCTGGAAAAACTAACAGATTATCGCGTGCGAATTATGGAAGAAAACCTTTCTAATCCCACCCCTGAAGAATTAGCAAATCCTGAAAAACGCGATGCTAAGATCCTACAAGATAAATTAAATACTGCTTTTACCACTTGGAAATTAAAACAACCAGGAGTAGGGTTAGGATATACTCCCAATTTAAAAATTTTGCCCAAAGAAGAGCGAAGACAACAAGAAAAGCCAATCGTTGCCAAAGCTATTCAAACTCAGTTAGAGTTATCCCCAGAATATCTCCTAGATTTTGAAATTACTACCTTAGCATCAGGGAAACCCCAATTAGTAGGAGCTATTGTAGCTGGACTCTATGTATCCTTATCTCATTGCGATCGCTATTGCCTGAGTGCTGTCGGCTATACACCACAGGGTGTAGACATCGAACTCATTACCCATCGCACTCCAGAAAAATGGCTTGCCCTTCTCAGTTTGAAACATAGTACCATTCTGAATGAACTAGTAGAAGAAGGTGAAAGTTTAGATGTAGCTGGAACTCGTATTTGGTCATCTATAGAAGCAGTTCGCAAAGCCTTGAATGGAACTCATCCAGAACTCTCAATATTCAAATATCACCAAGACAGCGTTTTATTAAAAGCCAAAACTGTAAAAGGGAATTATTTAGTAGTTACCCAACTGCTCAAACTCACCTGTCATCCAGAACGCATGGTTGCCATTCTAGTTCCTCAAGAACAACCTATTTCA
>NZ_CEZPJD010000251.1:0-1790 GCF_983059655.1 Okeania sp. | reverse complement strand
CAGTATTCACAGATGATAGCAATAACTCCCATATTCCAGAAGACTATCTGAGACAAGTAGTTTACGAAAAAAGATTTCAGCTCAGTTTTAAAGACAGTGGCAGTCTCAGCCGAAAAGTCTATTTTTCCCAATATTTCAGTTGGATAGGAAAAATCCGGGAATTTGCCCTGGAAAGTATTGCACAACAAATGTTATCTGACTTCTTTACCGGAGATTGTGGCATGGTAACAAATGCAGTAAGTCTACGAGTATTAGGAGAAGCCACCTCCTACGACACCATTCAAGCAAGAGTGTGGTTAGGAGCAGTAGTCAGATCTACCTTTGATGCTTATATAGAATTTTGCAAAGTCTTACCAGACGAATCTCTAGAAAGAATTGCCCTTGCAGATGTCAAATCTACATGGGTGCATTTAGAGAGTTACGGAGTTCCAGCACAGGTGCCTTTACCTCCCTATTTCCAAAAATTCCTCAACCAATTTACTTCTAAAGAGCCAATTAGTCTCGATCTCAGAAAGCCTGAAACTTTCTCCTTGCCCCCATTACCCACACCTCTTGCTAATATAGAGACAGGAGCGATAGTTTACCAATCCCCTTCTGAAAATCGTTATGGTAATTTACTCTACTTAGAAACTTATCAAACAACCTTAGAAGAGTCCAACCTAGTCGGTAATGTTTACTACGGTAATTATTTCATCTGGCAAGGGCGAACTCTAGATCTGTTCTTGTATTCAGTTGCCCCCGAATACCTACGAGTTTCTAATCCTCAAGGAGAATTAATTTGTCTCTATACTCGCATGGACTTCTTACAAGAAGCAATGCCCTTTGACAAAATTCTCGTTCTTCTCTATGTAAAATATGTTTCAGAATGCGGAGCTGTTTTCAACTTTGAATTCTTCCGACAAGAGTCTGATGGTAAGAATCAAAAACTTCATATTGGTCAACAAGAGGCAATGTGGGCCTGTCGAGGTCAAGATGGAAATTTAGTGCCGACTCCTTGGCCAAAAGTCATTTTAGCAGCTTTGACTAATACTATCAATCGCTAGTGGAAAGATTCCGTGCTTGATTTAGTACCTGCTCGTAAGTCAACATAGACTATCAATTTAGTTTTGAGTTGAACTATTTCCTACTAGATTGACAAAATCTCCTATCGATTTTAAAATTAAAAAACTAACTAAACAGGACTTACGCAAAATATGAAATTATACACAATTTGTAGGGGCGTTAGCGGAGCTATGCGCCAGCAAACGGCCGTTTACTTCACATAACTATCGTTAACGCCCCTACCAGATATAGTGGTTCTGCGTAAGTCCTGCTAAATTAACATCAACAAAAGACCGAACTAGAAACCATTTATTAATGGCTGGAGTACTATTGAGGTCACAGAAAGTTGGTGGAAACAAAAACGTAGCTAGCTCCCAAATACGAATGGCTAAAATCTCTATATCTCTGCCTGACAATCTGCTGGCATACATTGATAGCAAAGTCGAAAACCCTAGTGCTTTAATCGAATCTCTTCTACAACAATGGCAACAGCAGCAAGAAAAACAAGCCTTAGCTGAAGCTTGCAAAATAGTTGACGAACTTAATTTAGGTTGGGACGAAGAATGGCAGATTCAAGCAATTACCGACTGGGAAGCATCTGGATTGTCAGATTCGATCCCTCAATAGGAACAGAAATACGCAAAACACGCCCTGCCTTAGTCATTTCTGGCACAGCTTTTAATATACCGCGTAGCAAAGTAACTGTTTTGCCTTTTACCTCAGCTAAAGTAGAGGGAAAAGGTATTTCC
>NZ_CEZPJD010000250.1:0-9990 GCF_983059655.1 Okeania sp. | reverse complement strand
AATACTCGCCCACTAAAAACTCAGGCTGAATTGGTGAAAGAAAGTGAGTTTCAAGTGAAAGAGTTAGAGTTAGTATTAAAGATTTTTGTCGAGACTAGTTTAGTATTTTTGTTGCCAGAAAAACCAGCAAATCGTTATCAGTTAGTGCATGATTATTTGGTTACTTTTATTCGGCAAAGAAAAGAGAATGAATTGTTTCAAGAGTTAAAGCAGGAAAGGAAAAGACGACAGAATTTGCAGAAAGAAATTGATTTATTAACAGAATTAGAGACAGAACGAAAACGCCGAAGAATATTGGAAAAAAGAGGATCATTTGTAATTGTAGTATTGCTAATTTTAGCAGCATATTTTGGAGTGAAAGCACAGCAAAGAGCAATAGCTATTAGTGAAATTCATAGTCTAACAGCCTCTGCTAATACTCTTCTGGTTTCTAATAAAGAATTTGATGCTTTGATAGAAAGTGTCAGAGCAGCTAGAAAATTACGAAATATAACTTGGGAAAAAGTAGATGACGAGATTCAAATGCGAGTTATAACAACTTTGCAGCAATCTATCTACCGAGTAAAACAGCGCAATAGTTTAGAAAAGCATAGTGATAAAGTATATAGTATTAATTTTAGTCCTGATGGTCAAATATTGGCTTCAGCTAGTGCCGATAATACAGTTAAACTTTGGAGTCTGGATGGAAAATTGTTGCAAACTCTCAAAGGACATACAGATCGAGTTTTTAGCGTTAGTTTCAGTTCTGGCGGTCAGTTAATTGCTTCAGCTAGTAAAGATCAAACCATCAAACTTTGGCGCTTAGATGGTACCTTAGTTAAAACTATTACAGGACATAAAGAAACAGTTAAAAGTGTTATTTTTAGTCCTGATGGTCAAACTATTGCCTCAGCTAGTAAAGATCAAACCATCAAACTTTGGCGCTTAGATGGTACCTTAGTTAAAACTATTACAGGACATAGTGATGAAATTAAAAGTGTTAATTTCAGCTCCAATGGTAAATTTATTGTCTCAGCTAGCCAAGACAAAACCATCAAACTTTGGCGCTTAGATGGTACCTTAGTTAAAACTATTACAGGACATAGTGGTACTGTGTATGAAGCAACTTTTAGTCCTGATGGTCAAACTATTGCTTCGGCAAGTGAAGATCAAACTATTAAACTTTGGCGTTTAGATGGCAATCTAAAAAAAAGTATTTCAGGGCATACCGATAGCGTAAGAAGCGTAAGTTTTAGTCCAGATGGGCAAAGCATTATTTCAGCTAGTTGGGATCGAACTATAAAACTCTGGAGTTTAGACGGTATTTTACTGGAAACTTTTAATGGTCATATAGATAGAATTTACAGTGTAAGATTTAGCGCCAACGGCAAAATAATTGCCTCTTCTAGCAGAGATAGTACAATCAAACTTTGGCAAAAGAATAGTATACCTAGACTCCGAGGTCATCAAGATACAGTCTTGAGTGTAACTTTGAGTCCTGACGATCAGATGATTGCTACTGCTAGCGCCGATCATACTATTAAACTTTGGCATCGTGATGGTACTCTTCTTCAAACTTTCCGAGGACATACAGATAGAGTCTTTGAAGTGAACTTTAGTCCAGATGCTCAGATGATTGCCTCTGCTAGTGGGGATAAAACTATAAAGCTCTGGCATCCTGACGGTAGTTTGATCAAGACTTTAACAGGGCATTTGGATATAGTAAGTAGTGTGAGTTTTAGCCCAGATGGTCAGATAATTGCCTCTGCTAGTGAGGATCATACTATTAAAATTTGGTATCGTGATGGTAGACTAATTAGCACTTTAACAGGTCATCAAAGTCCAATCAGTCAGGTTACTTTCAGTCCAGATGGTACAATTCTTGCTTCTGTCAGCGATGACAAAACCATAAAATTGTGGAAACCCAATGGCAATTTAATTAAAACCTTGAAAAAACACTTAGATCATGTTTATACTGTAAATTTTAGTCCTGATGGTGAGCTAATTGCCTCGGGTAGCCGAGACAATACAATCAAAATTTGGGATCAAAATGATAGAGATATCAATACCTTAAAAGGTCATACTAGAGCGGTTTCTCGTCTTGATTTTAGTTCAGATGGAAAATTTATTGTATCTGCAAGTTGGGATGGCACTGTAAAACTTTGGTATGGTGACGGAAGAGAAATCAACTCTTTGCAGGGGCATAGTCAGGAAGTTCGTTCAGTTCGTTTCAGCAATGATAGGAAGTTACTTGTTTCTGCTAGCAACGATCAAACGGTGATTTTGTGGCATTTAGATTTAGATATGCTATTGATGCATAGCTGCAACTGGATTAATGATTACTTGGAAAATACACCTAATGTACTAGAATCAGATCGAAATTTTTGTAATATCAGCGATAAAAAATAGCATATTTTATCTAGGAACTTGTATGGAAGCTAGTTTCACAATCCATTTTAGATAAAATTTGTACAACTTATTTTTACATGATACCTAAGTTGACTTTGAATCAAAAAATATTTTTACTGTGATATCGTTTGCTTTTACTTCTTACAGCTCTTTTCAAATGGAGGAACCACATAGTCAAAACCAAAACTCTTGTAGGGACGTTTCATGGAACGTCTCTACTGTTGTCTACTAATCACAAAAACTGCTGTAATTCAAAATCTGAGAATGTCTAAGTCAAAATCTTGCCTTTTTCTTTAGTTATATTCAAGGTTAATAGTAAGAAAACTCTGCTCTACTAACTCTACGAATCATGAGGTTTGATATTATCCTCAGATGGGTCTGTTCCAGTTCCCTGACTTGCAAGTTTGATTGATGTCATTACTAAATCATTATCATTTTTAAAATCACAATCTCTGCATTGTTGATCGGGGTCTTTAGGGTCTTCTCCAGTTCCCTGAGCAGCTATTTTTTTTGGTAGTTGAGTGCTAGGTAAATGAGTAGCCGAAGCTATTTCCAATAAACCCAAGCCTACCGTGCTATAACAAATCAATCCTACTACTAAGAATTTATTAATCATAATTAAATTAATCCTCAACTCTAACTTTTATTGTCTCAGACATCTGCAGGACTTACGCAAATTAACGTTAAAAACGCCATATGTAGGGGCGAATGGCATTGGCTAGCGCCAAGCTCCGCTAACGCCCTCACTTGATTTAGTGTCCGTGCGTAAGTCCTGATCTGTAAAAAGAATTGACAAACGCAGAAGTCTATCTTAATTGGATTTGGGCAATTAGTAAGTAATTTTACAGCTATTTTAAGATGTCTACTCTTAAATCTACATTAGCATAATCTAGATTTCCGAAAATTATTAGGGTTTACGTCAACAAACTATCTGTAGTAAAAATCCCTGATTATTAGTAAGTATAAAGTTTTCTTTGACAATTGTAATTTTTTATTTTCTTCTTGGTAGAAGACCAAATTTTCCCTGTTCCCTATTCCCTACGATAAAATTGAGCAGTAGCTTCTCATAAATAATTATGGCTTTAGATCCCAAAGCTTTTTTTCAGGCAACAGACCCTGGAATTCCTCTGTTTGTAGACAATGCAGAAATTGACAATAGATACTATATTGACTTCTCGGCTGTGCGTGGGGGACAAGTTATCAAGAAATTACAAAAGACCATTCTCTGGTCTTCAGGCCGACCTACTTGTCAACTATTTACTGGACATATTGGTTGTGGCAAATCTACAGAATTATGGCGGCTCAAGCAACAGTTAGAAACAAAAGGATTTCATGTTGTCTACGTTGAGTCTGACAAAAACCTAGAAATGGGAGATGTAGATGTAGGTGATATCCTTCTTACTATTGTCCAACAAGTTAGTGAAAGTTTGCAGGAGTTGAAAAACTTTAAGATAAATGAACCCAACAGACTGAAAGGGATACTCCAGGGAGCTGCTAAATTATTGCAGACAGAAATAGAAATATCTAACATTGAACTCTCTTTCGGAATTGGCAAAATAACTGCCGAGGCCAAAGCTAGTCCTGAAGTTCGTAGTAAACTCAGAAAATATCTCGGACCTCGTACTGGTGGAATTCTTGAGACTATTAACCAAGAATTGATCGAACCTGCTAACAAAAAGCTACTGCAGTATGGCAAAAATGGATTAGTTGTTATTGTTGATAACCTTGATAAAGTTGATAATACTCTTAAATATAGGAACACAACTCAACCAGAATATCTATTTGTAGATCGAGGGGAGCAACTAACTAGACTTCAGTGCCATGTCATTTATACTATTCCTCTAGCGCTAAGGTTTTCCAATGACTATGAAACATTAACCCAAAGATTTAGGAAAGACCCTCAAATATTGCCAATGGTGGCGACACAGTTACGTGACGGTAGTAAATGCACTGAAGGAATACAGTTAATTCGACAGTTAGTTTTGGCAAGGGCGTTTCCGGAGTTAGGCCCACAGCAACGCTTGGAAAAAGTTACCGAAATATTTGACAGTCAGGAAACTTTAGACTATTTATGTTGTAGCAGTGGCGGTCATGTCAGAAATGTATTGAGAATAGTTAATGATGCTATTATGGAAGAAGGAAATCTTCCCATTTCCCGTCATAGTGTTGCCAGCGTTATTAAAACTTATCGTAATGAGCGACTTTTAGCTATAGATGACAGGGAATGGGAATTATTACGCCGAGTAGTTAGGACAAAAAAAGTGGCAGGAGATGACGGATACCAAACTTTAATCCGGAGTATGTTTGTCTATGAATATCAAGATGAAGATGGGTCTTGGTTTGATATTAATCCTATATTAAAAGATGCACCAGAATTAAGAGATGACAGAAATTAACGATATAGCATCATTGCAGAGGTTAGTTAGAGGCATGAAAATGTCTCAAGGAAAATTTAGGCTGCTTCTAGCTCGCTATAGTTATCTAAGTCAGCGCGATCGCCTAATTCTACAACTCCGGGAATCTTTTTCTGGGGTTTTGCAGGAGTTGGTGCTGGATAAGTCAGTCAGTTCACTTTATGCAACTATCCAAAAACGTCTAGAAAATCAACAGCCAGATGCTTTGATGGTATGGGGATTGGGATCGATGCTAGATGTGGATGAGTTGCTCCGCTCAATGAGTTTAGTGTTAGACGAGTTTAGAAAAAATTTTCACTTCCCGATAGTGTTATGGATAAATGAGGAGGTGTCGCGGAAGTTTATTCAGTTGATTCCTGATTTTGAAAATAGGGCAAGTTTGACTGTATTTGAAATTTCTACTGATGAGTTAATACATTTTATTCGGCAGACGAGTGACTCCGTTTATCAGAAAGTTTTAGAGAGTGGGGCAGGAATATTTTTAGATAATACTTTCTTGGGATTAGATGAATGTGGTTATCAACAGTTGTTACGCGCACAGAAAGAATTGGCAAAACGGGGAGTCTTTTTAGAGCGAGAATTAGAGGCAAATCTAGAATTTGCTTTAGCTAGAACAGCAGATAATTCTACAGAAGAGGCACGACAGCATTATCAGCAAAGTCTCGAACTTTGGCAACAACTGAATAATACCGTGCGGGTGGCTCTCATTAATTATTATCTAGGCTTGTGGTGGCGTAGTTATGGGGTTTGGCATCGCCCTGAACAAGAAAAATCTTACAATCGCGCTTGTACCTATTTTCAGCAGTCGGTAGAAACCTTTGAGAGAGTTAAGCGCCCTGACTTAGCTGCCAAGTTTATCAATGCTTGGGGAGTGATTTTACAAAATTTGCAGCGTTGGAATGAGTTAGAAAATGTCGCCAATAGAGCAATTGAATTACATCAAGATTATTCTTACCCATTCCGAGAAGCAAAGGCCAATGGTTTTTTGGCAGAAGTTAAACTAGCAAAAAATGACTATACAGAAGCAAAAAAGTATGCTCAAAAAGCTCTTGAAATTTTCAACAACACCCTGAAAAATGCATCTTATTATACTTCAGAACAAGATAAAATAACTTTAGATTGGGAACGTTTATATCATCGAGTTTGGTATTTATTTTCTTTAGGAAAAGCAAATAAATGTTTGGGTGATATCAAAGAAGCCATAGAAATTCTAAATAAAGCTATCGCAGAAGCAAAAGTTGAATACGATCCAACACTTTATTTTTCTATATACAAAGAATTACGAGAGATTTATTTAGAAAAAAAAGAATATCTTACAGCTTTTAAATTCAAGCAAATTCAACAAAAAATTGAACAAGAATTTGGGTTTCATGCATTCATTGGTGCTAATCGTTTGAGATATAGAAAACAAAATGTTAATCCTACTTTTCCCAAGCTTAATCCAATAAAATATACTCAAGAAGTTGCTTCACCAGGAAGACAGTCTGATGTAGAAAAATTGGTAAAAAGAGTGAGAGATAAGCAGTGTAAATTAATAGTCATTCATGGGCAATCAGGAGTTGGTAAAAGTTCTATTATTCAGACAGGATTAATTCCTGCTTTAGACCGAGCATTAATTGAGAGTCTTATAGTTTTGCACCGAGTTTATGTTGATTGGGTTCCAAGATTGGGAAAAAAATTAGCAGAGCAGCTACAAAAGACTCAAAAATCAGTAGGTATTTCAGATACTCTTAATTCAACTGAGGCAATTTTAGCTCAGTTACAAAATAACGTTGAATTAAATCTAATCACAGTTATTATTTTTGACCAATTTGAGGAATTTTTCTTTGAAAATACCGAACCATGGAATAAAAAAGAATTTGCTCAGTTTCTCCAAGACTGTTTAAATATTCCCTTTACGACAATTATTTTATCTCTGCGAGAAGATTATCTTCATCATTTATTAGCATTTAATCGTTTGGGTGATTTCGATACTATAAATAATGATATTTTAAGTAAAAATATTATCTATTACTTGGGAAATTTTTCCCATAAAAAAGCAAAATTAGTGATTGAAGAATTAACTAAAAATTCTCAATTTCAAATAGATTCAGAACTCATAGAAAAGCTAGTTGCAGACTTAGCTAAAGAGTCAGGAGAAATTCGCCCCATTGAGTTGCAGATTGTGGGGGCACAACTACAAACAGAGAATATTACTACTCTCGAAAAATATCAAAAATTAGGAGATAATCCCAAAACAGAATTAGTGGAGCGATATTTAGCAGAAGTGGTGAAAGACTGCGGAGGAGAAAATGAAAAATTGGCTTGGTTAGTGTTGTTTGCCTTGACAGATGAAAATAATCATCGTCCACAAAAAACTAGGGCTGAGTTGGTGAAAGAAGCTGTAGATTTTAATGTAGAAAACTTGGAGATAGTATTAAAGATTTTTGTTAATTCTGGCTTAGTATTTTTATTGCCAGACAATCCAACAAATCGCTATCAGTTGGTACATGATTATTTAGTTGCATTTATTCGAGAAAGAGAAAGTAGAGAAGCAAAAGGAAAAACTATTATTATCGATCTAGCAAATGAAGCTAAAAAGCTATCTATGTTAGATAAGCAATGGGATGCTTTGATGACTGCAATGAAAGCAAGACAAAAACTCATAGATGCTAAACTTGAAGAAATGGACGAAGCTATTGAGGTGACAACTGCTCTAGGAACAGTAATTTATAAACATGACAAAGATGAATTTATCGAATTTAACCGTCTCCAGGCACATGAAGATAGAGTCTACGGTGTAGCATTTAGCCCCGATGGGAAGACTATTGCCTCTGCTAGTGATGACAAAACGGTGAAATTATGGAACTATCGGGGACAGTTACTACAGACTCTTGTAGGACATGAGGAGAGAGTCTACAGTGTAGCATTTAGTCCTGATGGAGAAACCATTGCCTCTGCTAGTCGTGACAAAACAGTGAAATTGTGGAATCGTCAGGGGCAATTGTTGCAGACTCTTGTGGGACACCAACAAACAGTCTACAATATAACGTTTAGCCCTGATGGGGAGACCATTGCTTCTGCTAGTCGTGACAAAACGGTGAAATTATGGAACTATCGGGGGCAGTTGCTGCAGACTCTGAGCGAACATCAAGATGAGGTCAACTGTGTAACATTGAGCAATGATGGAAAGATTGTTGCTTCTGCTAGTGATGACAAGACAGTAAAATTGTGGAACCTTCAGGGGCAGTTGTTGCAAACTTTTAAGGGGCATCATGATAAGGTCCTATTTGTAGCATTTAGCCCTGACGGAAAGACTATTGCTTCTGCTAGTTATGACAACACGGTTAAATTGTGGAACTACGAGGGTAAATTATTGCATACTCTCGAAGATCATCGCAAAAAGATTTACAGTGTAGCATTTAGCCCTGATGGAAAGACTATTGCCTCTGCTAGTGCTGACAATACTGTGAAATTATGGAACTGCCAAGGGAAATTATTACAGACTTTGGTAGGGCATGAAAATCAGGTCAACAGTGTAGTATTTAGCTCTGATGGAAAGACTGTTGCTTCTGCTAGCTATGACAAAACAGTGAAATTGTGGCATCGCCATGGGCATTTATTGCAGACTTTTGAGGGGCATGAAAGTCGAGTCTACGGTGTAGAATTTAGCCTTGATGGAAAAAATATTGCTTCTGCTAGTGCTGACAATACCGTGAAATTATGGAACTATCGAGGGCAATTATTGCAGACTTTTGAGGGGCATCAGCAATGGGTAAGAGATGTCGCATTTAGTCCTGATGGAAAGATTGTTGCTTCTGCTAGTGATGACAAAACGGTAAAATTGTGGCATTGTCAAGGACAATTATTGCAAACTTTTGAGGGGCATCAGGACTGGGTTTACAGTGTAGCATTTAGTCCTGATGGAAAGACTATTGCTTCTGCTAGTTATGACAAAACGGTAAAATTGTGGAACTACCAGGGAACATTATTGCAGACTCTAGTAGGGCATGAAAATCGAGTTTATGGTGTAGCATTTAGTCCTGATGGAAAGACTATTGCTTCTGCTAGTGCTGACAATACCGTGAAATTATGGAGCTGTCAGGGGGAATTACTACAGAGCTTTGAGGGGCATCAGGATAAGGTTATAGGTGTAGCATTTAGCCCTGATGGAAAGACTATTGCTTCTGCTAGTGCTGACAATACCGTGAAATTATGGAGCTGTCAGGGGGAATTACTACAGAGCTTTGAGGGGCATCAAGACATAGTTATAGATGTAGCTTTTAGTCCTGATGGAAATACGATCGCTTCTGTTAGTGCTGACAATGCCCTGAAATTATGGAACTGTCAGGGACAATTACTACAGAGCTTTGAGGGGCATGAAAATCTGTTCATAGGTGTAGCATTTAGTCCTGATGGAGAGACGATCGCTTCTGCTAGTGATGACAAGACCGTAAAGTTGTGGAGATATTTACCCATAGAAGATTTAACTAACTATGGTTGCGAGTGGTTAAATGATTACCTAATTTCTCACCCCCGGGAGTTGGAGGAACTCAAGATTTGCCAAACTGACTATCGCTTGAAAGAAGCTGCTAGTAGTTGGGAAATAGAAGGAGAAAAACTGGCAAGGGAGGGAAAAATTAAAGAGGCAGTTGCCATATTTGAGAAAGCACTTCAATGGAATTCTGACCTTAACCTCAACCCAATAAATAGAGCAGAATCATTAGCTGAGGCAGAAAAATTAATAGAGGAAGGTTTCAAATTAGCAAGAGAAGGAGAAATTGAGGCAGCAGTGGAAAAATATAAAAAAGCAAAAGAACTCGATTGCCTAGCACTCATTCCTACTTGGCAAAATATCGATCCAGAGGCTAAAGCCAAAAATGAGGCTTCTTCTGTAGAGTAATATTATGTCTGGATTTTGCCCCCCGAGCAAGCCAACTTTGGGGGGAACAAGAATCAATTTGCTTGCTCTAGTCCCCCAAAATTGGGGGATTTAGGGGGCGAGTGATGTAGCAAATAGGACTTCTCAGACAACCTCTAAGGGAATAGTAGAAAATAAATTATCCCAATTTTTGTACTTAGATCGAGCATTAAAAAGTTTTTTGATACTGAATTTTGCCCCCCTAGCCCCCCAACTTTGGGGGGAACAAGAACCAATTTGCTTGCTCTAGTCCCCCAAAATTGGGGGATTTAGGGGGCGAGTGATGTA
>NZ_CEZPJD010000249.1:0-10008 GCF_983059655.1 Okeania sp. | reverse complement strand
AATAATCAAAATTAAGCAATACTACAGATTATATTATTCAAAAAACTAGAAATTATCTATCTAATTCTATGCTCAGTAACTAAAGTTAAATTTACCCATTCTCCTTTCTCATTATAAGTACGAATAAGTCGTTGACGAAGGTCAGGTTTAATTAACCAACCAGCCTCAAAAAATACAGGTTTTCTCAACTCAACTTTAATCGGCAAAGTAGCAGAAGCACCATCAGGAAGGAGTAAAACTTTTACAGGTTGAGAACCTTCGTCGAAGTGTAAAATAGAACCTTCAATTCTCGCACTAGAAGTAATTATTTTCTGATTAGTACTACCAAAAGTAATTTGCTGAAATAATCGACCTGTATTATCAATCTTTAATTCCATTTGAGTTGGATAAATATCCGGTTTCCGCAAATCAGGATAAATAGTAATAGCTTCTCCCTGCCATTTACCTAATAAAGCATCTACTGTGAGATTCGGATTTTCTAAAGCATTTGTATCTGCTCGTTTTTCTCGAATTAAAGTTAATGTTTGGAAATTTCCATCCTGGTTAAATAATTCTACTAAACGAAGACGACGATTTTGATTAATAAAACTAAACTCAGCACCATTAACTGAAATTGGTGATATTTGAATTGAACCTTGAGAAAAAGCCCCATCTTCAAAAAACATAATATCTTTGCCAAGGGTTTGATATTCTCTGACTAATTCATTAACTTTTGGCGGAGAATTATCCCCTGAAGAGGTAAAGCGACGGAGAGTTAGACGAACTGTTTTATTCTGCTCATCCAAGCTTTCTAAAATCAGAATACTAGGTGTATCTTCAACTATTTCTCCTTGAGCAGAAATTTTAGTAAACGAGCCATGCCATTCACCAAGATTTTGTAAAAAATTTTCCCATTGTGTTTTCATATTTTTCTAACAAATTTATTGATCTTTATAGTAAAAGGAAGAAGGAAGAAAGAAGAAGGTAGAAGGGAAAATATTGTGTAAGCATTTCCTGCGGAATGCTGCGCAAACAGCTATTAGCTTTCAGCTAGCCTCCTCCGGAGGAACTGCGGACTTCAGCAACAAGACTCTCTCATGCTAAGACAGCGTTTAAATTAAAAACTGACTTTAAGGGCAAGGGAGCCAACTTTTTCAGTAAAACAATTAGTAAAGCTTTTATAGCAAACTAAGAGCAATAGCTGAATGCGAGCGCATCCCGCAGAGAAGTGCTGATAGCTGACGGCTGAATACTTACAATATTGTTTTGTCTGAATTTTAAACTTTTGATACAACAATAGATATCTTCAATAATCAAAAATTAAATCAATTATCGTACATAAATTATCAATTATTTTCCCCTAATCCCTACTCCTTACTCCCTCTTTTCCAGAGATGTCTAATTTCCATACTAGTTTTGAAAAAAACTATATATGCTATAGCAATCCTATTTTACTCGTGTCAAAAATCTTACTGCTTTTTAGGGAACAGCAGTGTGACCCCGCGTCGGCGACAGACGCAAGCGGTCAGACCCCGCGTCGCCGTCAGCTCGCTTGCGGAATGCTGACCAAGAGAGGGAACGCGCACCAAGAGAGGGAACAGGGAATAGGGAACAGGTAAGAGTTTCAGTTTTTTTATCTACTTTTTGATTTGTCGCAACCTCTGCGCGGATTGCTATATACCTGTATCCGCTCAATAAATGGGGGCGGACTATCAGTTTAGGAACAATTTTATGCCATTTGAGGCTTGAAGTTTACCAATTTACCCCGGATTATTGAGCAGTTACCTATACTTGTGTATAAACCTAGGAAATTATTAAGTTTATTTTTGACTTTTTTCCTCAATAAATTTAGTATTACCTTTTCTGTGGCGGATTTAATACCTCACCGTCAACAGGAGTGTTTAAAATTGTTTGCAATTATAAAACGTGTAGGAAACTATTCATAAGCAATTAAACCTTCTGCATTCTTTAAAATCATAAATTAATATTTTTTTCATCAAAACTAATTGAACCAGGGCCAAAAGAATAAATCATTAACAATCCTCCGATTAATCCAAGATTTTTCATAAAAGCAATTTCCTGGGAAGGATCTGCAAAAAGATTGTGGAAAATTAGGCTACTTGGAATTAAAAATCCTATTAATAAAAGTGCGCCATAACGGGCTTTATAACCAACTAAAACAGATAACCCACCTATTAATAAAACAGCAATTGTCGGAAATAAAAGCCAACCAGGAATTCCTGCGGATGCCATATATTGTTGAGCACTTGCTGGGTCGAAAATTTTACCAATACCTGATTTGATAAAAACGGCAGAAAGGAAGATTCTGCCTAAGAGTGAAGTCCACTTTTGTAAATTATTCATGTTGCTTTGGCTAGTATACTTTTTCGTTTACTATTTTATTTGATATTTCTAACATTGATATTTATTTTTTGTAAAATTTCATACAATATATCGGCAATAGGGTATATGGAATAGGGAACAAGAAGAGATTGATTGGGGAAAACATTTTTATTATGGCTAATTAATGAGGCTTGATATTAGGATTTTTATTTGAAGGGGCAAGAAGGAAAAAGTGTCTGTGGATACCAATAGAGTTGGCCATAAATTTACCGAGACCAACTTTAGATCTTCTTTATTCTTGATACTGTTAATTATCCAACACTACTTCTCTAGAGAATATAATATAGTCTAGGTTCATTAGAGCTAGTAGATAAAAAGCTTTAGTCGATCTGATTAAGTATTAATTCACTACATTAAGAATATGAAAAAAATTGCTATTTTGATATCTATTGCTACAGTTTTTTTGAGTAGCAACAAAGCTTTTGCTGGAGAACATGGCGCTCACTGCCTGAATATTATTAGTGGTGAAATGAAACAGTGTAGAGTTATTATCTCAAACAGAAATAATAGCCTAGAAATGAATTTTAAATCTGACAAACTTCAAGATGTTAATATGAAATTGAGAGGTAATCAGATTACTGAAATTTCAACTGGTGAATATGCTAAAAAAAGAGCTAAAGAAACTATTGGTGCCAGTTTAGTTCTCGGTCCCTTGGGAGCATTAGTTGGTCTATTTGCTAAACAGGATAGGACTCAGTTAGCTCTTGAATATGTGGATTATCAAAACAATAAAAATGTCACGATGATTGATATTCCTACAAAACATAGCGAACCTCTAATGAAAGATTTAGAAATTTTGACTGGTTTACAAATTCGTAATACAGAGGGAACAGGGAACAGGGAATAGGGAACAGGGGGGAATAGTTGATGATGTATGGATAATAATTGATTTGATTTCTGATTTTTACCAGATGTTTAGTAGACATCTCCGATCATAAAAAATAAAAATAATTATCGTACAAAAATAATTAATTCTTTCCACCTATTCTGTAAGAACGTTCATGCAACGTTCCTACTCCCTCCTTTGGCAGAGATGTCTACTCAAAAATTATCTAAAATAAAAATCTGTTGATAATCAAAAATAAACTCAATTATTGGGCACAAATTATCAATTATTTCCCCCTACTCCTTACTCCCTGTTTCCCAGAGAGGTCTAATATTAAAGTTAATTAATATGGCTAAAATTATGCAAAAACAATTAATTGCTCTTGTTTCTGTTGCTTCATTATTTTTTCCAGGTAATATTGCCTTCGCTAGAACTCATGGGGCTCATTGTTTAAATAATAATAATGGGGAGTTTAATCAATGCAAAGTCAATGTAGATATTTCAGGTAAGCGCCTGGATATAGCGTTTGATAAAGAAGAATATCAAGATGCTAATTTTACTTTAAAGAAAGAACAAATTACGGAACTTTCTACAGGAGATTATGCAAAAACTCAAGTCAGAAAAAGTATTGCTAAAGGTATTCTTTCTCCTGTTGGTGGAATAATTAGTGCTATAGATAAACAAGCTAGGGTTCAAATAGCAATTGTTTATTTAGATGCACAAAATAATGAAAATGTTACCTTGGTTGATATCCCTAGTCGATATGCTTTATTATTCAGACAAGAACTTGAAACTATGACTGGATTAAAAGTGAGAAAATAAGAAGGCGTTTAACAATTAATAATTAATTATAGCAATTCCCATACTTATGAGGTACAAAGTTTTAGGTTTGAGGGAATAGAGAAAAGGGAATAAAAAGACAAAAAGATAACTGTACCTCACAACTTTGGGAAACGCTATATTAATTATTACTTCTCCTTGAAAACGGATATGATTGACACGCTAGGAAAAATTTTTTTTCTCTTGGTCGATTGGATATGGTTAGGTAACCCATCCATCCCACCCTTCGGGAAGCTACGCTAACGACCCCTTTTTTCGCCTTTAAAAGAGACTGAATTATTCGGTAAGGTGGTAGGTAGATAGGTTTATAGGTGGTGAAAAAAAACTTACTGCTGTTTGCTACTGCCCCTAAGCTCCCACTCAAAAAAGAAAGTTTAAAAGAATCTAAAAAAACAAGGAAAAAGTAATAAAAATTGATAAATCGAAAAACTTTAGATAATAATGTTATAGCAGTCGAAGCAAAAGGCACAGACATATCAAAAGCTTAAAACTCAGACAACGCCAGATTTTTCCTTCTCCCTTCTCCCTTCTTCCTTGCTTTCTTCTGGTATATAAATTAAAAAATACCTACAAATTCTATATGTTCTTCTAAAATAAAATTAATATTGAGGTTAATTTTGAGGATTTATGATTTATGACCCCTGAAACAATAGTCAAACAATCTTTAGGAACAACAGGTGGATATACAACATTTAGTGCTGAAAACTTTAATGCTTGTGTAATGAATACCTACGGGCGTTTTCCCATTGCCCTCGAACGCGGTGAAGGTTGTCGTGTTTGGGATACCGAAGGAAAAGAATATCTAGATTTTGTGGCCGGAATTGCTACCTGTACCCTTGGTCACGCTCACCCCGTAATGATGGCAACAGTATCGCAACAAATTCAACGACTACATCATGTATCTAATCTATACTATATCCCAGTTCAGGGAGAATTAGCACAGTGGTTGACAGAACATTCCTGTGCAGACAAAGCATTTTTCTGTAATTCTGGAGCAGAAGCTAACGAAGGAGCAATAAAATTAGCCCGCAAATATGCTCACGAAAAATTAGATATTGAAAATCCGACAATTTTGACTGCCCATGCTAGTTTCCACGGAAGAACTCTAGCAACTATTACCGCAACAGGGCAACCAAAATATCACAAAGGTTTTAGCCCCCTAATGCCGGGATTTTATTATGTGCCCTACAATGATATTGCTGCTATAGAAAATGCGATCGCCGAATTAGACAAAGACAAACGACAAGTTGCGGCTATTATGCTAGAAGCACTCCAGGGAGAAGGTGGCGTTCGTCCTGGTGATGTAGCTTACTTTCAGAGAATTAGAGAAATTTGTGACGAGAAAGGTATTCTCTTAATATTAGATGAAGTACAAGTAGGTATGGGTCGTAGTGGCAAACTTTGGGGATATGAAAATCTGGGCATTGAGCCAGATATTTTTACTTCCGCTAAGGGATTAGGTGGAGGTATTCCCATCGGAGCAATGTTATGTAAATCTCACTGTGATGTTTTTGAACCAGGCAGTCATGCTAGCACCTTTGGTGGAAACCCTTTTGTTTGCTCAGTAGCGCTCGCTGTTTGTCAAACTTTGGAACAGGAAAATTTGTTGACAAATGTACAGCAGAGAGGCGAACAGTTGCGAGCAGGGTTAAATGCTATTGCCACTAAATATCCCGACCTATTTACCGAAGTACGTGGTTGGGGTTTGATTAATGGTATGGAGTTGAAAGCAGATGTGGAGTTTACTTCTATCGATATAGTCAAAGCTGCGATGAATGAAGGTTTATTAATTGTACCTGCGGGTCCGAAAGTATTGCGTTTTGTACCTCCACTTATTGTAACTGCTGCCGAAGTTACTGAAGCTGTAGATGCTTTGGCAAGAGCGATCGCTAGGGAGTAGGGGAGTAGGGGAGTAGGGGAGTCAGGGAGTAGGGGAGTGGGGGAATAGTAGTAGGGTGTGTGAGCGGAACAAAGTGGAGTATCACGCACCATTTTTCCCACTAGACATCTCCAATAATCAAAAATAAAATCAATTATCCCAACTCCCTCTTTTGGAAGAGATATCTAATAGGAGTAGAGGTGCGTTACGCTGTCGCTAACGACTGTAAAATCTTTTAATCACTCTTAATTATTCAAACATATTCTTTTTTTAAATTGGTATTGTAGAATGACAATATTAAGTTGGTTATGAAATGTAACTATGAATATTACTTTAAGTCCAGAACAAGAAAAATTTATTCAATCCCAAATTGCTAAGGGAAAATATACTAACATTCAACAAGCAGTTGATGCAGCTTTAAAGTTGTTAGAAAAACAAGAGATTACTCCTACAGAGTTAGAGGAAAAATCAACTCATCAACTGGATAAATTAGCTGGAACTTGGACAAAAACTGATGAAATTGAATTTTTAGAGAATACTCAGCCTTTTAGAAAGATTGAGACAAATTTATAAAAGTTCATATAATTTTTAAACTATGGTAACTCAAAAAGTGAGTATCTGGGGTAATTCCCTTGGAGTTATACTTCCGCAAGCGATTATCCAAGAGGTAGGTTTAAAAGAAGGAACAACTGTTTCTATATCTACTGAAGGTAATAAAATTATTCTGTCCCCTACCAAACCTAAATACAGCCTTGAGGAGCTACTTAAAGAGGCTACTCCAGATATGCAGCATGATGAATTGGATTGGGGTGAGTAGTAGTAGGGTGTGTGAGCGGAACGAAGTGGAGTATCACGCACCATTTTTCCCATTAGACATCTCCAACAATCAAATAAATTATCCCACTGTTATTCATCAATTCTTTCTCCCTATTCCCTACTCTCTCTTTTGGAGGAAATGTCCAATAGGGGTAGAGGTGCGTTACGCTATCGCTAACGACACCCTACTCACTCACTGCGCGTCTTCCTCTCTCCGCGTCTCCGTGTCCCCCCCTCCCCGCGTCCTTATCCACTCAAAATTGGAAAAACATACCCTTTAGGGGTAGAGGTGCGTTACGCTGTCGCTAACGACACCCTACTCACTCACTGCGCGTCTTCCTCTCTCCGCGTCTCCGTGTCCCCCCCTCCCCGCGTCCTTATCCACTCAAATTGGAAAAACATACCCTTGTAAGCTACTCCCTACTCCCTACTCCCTCATAATGAATAAAATTAATCATCAATTCAAACAATTAAAAATCTGGCTAGGAATAGGAGTAGCGATCGCTTTTCTTTCTATTTCCCTATACGCAATAGTAAGCTCCCCAAAATTAGTCACTGCAAAAGCTATACCCGAAAAAAAAGAGGTGCGTGGAGTCTGGATAACTAATGTTAGTAGTACTGTATTATTCGCTCCCTGGGGAATTAACCGCGCCCTCCGTCAACTTTCTCAACTCAACTTCAACACTGTTTATCCCGTAACCTGGAATAGAGGTAACACATTTTATCCCAGCGATCTTGCTCGAAAAGTCACAGGGCAACCTCAAGACCCTACCCTTGCCACATTTCGCCTTGGTCGGGATGTACTCAGAGAAATATTTACACAGTCGCATCGCCAAGGTTTACGAGTCATCCCTTGGTTTGAATATGGTTTCATGGCACCAATAAATTCTCTGTTAGTCAAACGCCATCCCCATTGGGTGACAACCAGTCTGGACAAAAATAGAAATTTTTCCGAAGATATATTTGAATTAGAACTCAAAGACCTGCTCCCAGAATCAGATGAACAGTCCTTATTAACAACACTACAACAGTCTCTCTCTATCAATAATGTTTGGCTTAACCCCATTCATCCACAGGTACAAAAATTTTTTATCGACCTGATATTAGAAGTTGTCAAAAAATACGATGTCGATGGCATTCAAATAGATGATCGCTTTGCCATGCCAGTACAATTAGGCTATGATCCAATTACAGTTCGCCTCTACAGGGAACAACATCAAGGTAAAATGCCTCCAGAAGATTTTACAGACCCAGAATGGATGCAATGGCGGGCAAATCAAATAACCGCTTTAATGGAAAGACTTTATAAAGCCATAAAAGCAGTTAAACCTAATTGTATAGTATCCTTATCTTCTAATCCCGACGACTTTGCTTATAAATTATATCTGCAAGACTGGCCAACTTGGATAAAACGAGGTATAGTAGATGAATTTGTTTTACAGGTGTATCGAGATAACTTACCTTCATTTTTAGCTGAATTGGAACAACCAGAAGTAAAATTGGCCAAAAGTAAAATTCCTTTCAGTATTGGTATTCTCACAGGCACCATGAAAACACCCATGAAAATAGAGCAAATTCAACAACAAGTCAAAGCAGTACGCGATCACCACTTTGCAGGAGTATCTTTTTTCTATTGGGAAACCTTATGGGGTTATATGACTCCAAATTCACCCCAAGAGCGACGGACTGGTTTTAAGCAAATGTTTCCGACCTCAGTATCTCGCCCGAAATAGGACACGGGGACACGGAGACGCGGAGACGCGGGGAGTAGGGAAGTGGCTCACACTGATTATGGCACGGATATACGGATAGGTCAGGGAGTAGGTAGGGACGTTGCATGCAACGTCCGTACAGGGAGTGAGGGAGTGGGGGAGTGGCTCACACTGATTATGGCACGGATACACGGATAGGTCAGGGAGTGGGGGAGAAACTGAAATACATCCTCCTCCTGGGAAGCTAGGCTAACAGAAAATTACTGATAATAAAGTTTTTGTTTGTAGTTGGGCTTTAGCCCTTGCAATAATTATATGGTGTATTAGATATCCCCGGAAAATAAATAAACCTTTTAATTAGAGGGGTTAAGGAAAGAAAAATTCGCCCTAAAAAATCCTTTTTCGTACCTTCGCGCGTAAAAATATCTTACCGAATAATTAATAATTAATAATTAAATAATTCTGGTTTAAAGCCTCCCCTTTTAAGGGGAAAAAAGCGGTTGAGGGATGGCGAGGTCCCCTCGCCATATCCAATCAACCAAGAGAAGAAATAATATTTCCTTATATTCAATTCCGTAAAGGTTAAAACCCGAGGTAATTATCAATTATCAATTAATGAACTGTTGCCTACTCCTGGAAAAAATTTATATCTTTTTCACGCCTAGGTCTATTAGAGCTAAAGCCCAACTACAAGCTTGTGTCAATTACTAAATCATATTATCATCCATCCCACACTAAATCTAAAACCATAGCCTGGGGTTTTTGGCTACAGTGGGTATTTTTCACCGTTGTCGGCTTTTTAGTCAGTTTAATATTTGTAGAAATAGGTGTTAGACCCTATATTGGTGCTTTTTCAGGAGCCATCGGTGGTGGCATCATCGGATTAGCCCAATGGTTGGTACTGAGAAATTATATTTTCCGAAGTAGATGGTGGGTTGTAGTAAATATTGTGACATGGTTATTAATCGGGGCCAGTAGTTTAGGAGCATTAGGTTGGGTGGCCCCACGAACAGAACAAATTTTAGTTAGGCTATTTCATGGGTTGATTAATGGAGCTATTGTAGGGGCAATTTTGGGATTAGGCCAATGGTTTGTACTTAGAAAGCAAATTTATGGGGAAGAGTGGTGGATAATTGCTAATATTATTGCTTGGGCTATAGGTTTATCCCTTGGTTGGGCAGTGGGTGGATTTATTTATGGGGCGATCGGTCTATTTATTAGTGAGGCGATCGGTCTGTTGGTGACATGGTTGTTTGTGGCTTTTGTTACTGGTATTGCTTTGGTGCGATTATATTCAGGTTGCTGAAAAGGGAAGTGTAATGAATAATAAATAATTAATAATTATTGAAAACGGATATCTTAATTATTCGGTAATTTGTAAATATGCCAGCGCACATTGCTATAATTTCAAACTTTCGAGCCTATAAAATATCACTTTTGACTTTTAACTTTTGAGTTAATTACTTACTTTTGACTTACAGCGCTTTCCGCTGTTATAAGGTACACCCATCGCGGGCAAGATGCCCGCACTACAATATTTTCACTATTCATCT
>NZ_CEZPJD010000248.1:0-10054 GCF_983059655.1 Okeania sp. | reverse complement strand
GAATGCTGCGCAAACAGCTTCTATTCATGTCCTAACCTTAATGCGTAGCGCTATAAATCCCATTTTAAGGAAAAAAAGAAAAGATTTTTCCTTTGAGTCAATCATCTTATTTTCAAGGAGAGGTAATTATTAATTATTAAATATCTTTTATTACTTCAATAATACTGACACCAGACTTTGTTGGAATAATTTTATTAAGTTTTAATCCAGCCGCTCTAAACAAATTTTGATACTCATTTTTGGTGCGTTCCTGTGCCCCAGGAAAATATAAAAGCATCCATATATCTAACATTGTCTCATCTCTACGGGCATTTGTAGTAGACATGACACTTTCTAGGACTAAAAGTTTACTTGTTTCTGTCATCGCTTGACAACAACGTTGCAAAATTTTTATTGCTTGTTCATCATCCCAATCATGAATAACACGTTTAATTACATAAGCATCTGCTCCAGCAGGAATTTCTTCAAAAAAACTTCCTCCTATTACTTCGCAGCGATTACTCACTCCTTCTCGATCTAGAAAATTTTGTGCTTTTTCAATTACCTCTGGTTGTTCAAATAAAACTCCATTCATTGTTGAATTTTCTTTGAGAATAGCAGCTATTAAAGCACCTATTCCTCCTCCAATATCAACCAATTTTTTTATTGACAGAAAATCATAAGCTTCAAGTATGGCTGATTCGTCGGATTTTGTTATATTCACCATAAGTTGATTGAAAACTTCACCTAAAGCTGGATTTTCTTTGCAGTATTGCCAAAAAGATATACTATACAAATTTTCAAAAGCACTTTCTCCAGTTTTTACAGAGTGCAATAAATTTCCAAAAGTTTTAAAAGCTTGCTCCTCCCAAATTATACTACCTGGAACATTTCCACGAATATCTGTTTGTAAACAACCTCCTAATGGAGTTAACTGAAAACAACGAAATTGAGTTTCTACAAAAAATCCATGACTTGCTAAAGCTCGCAAAAGTCTATAAAGGGAAGTGCTGTGAGTATCTGTTGCAGTTGCTAGTTCATCACAGTGTTTAGTTCCATCTTTTAGTAAATCTACAATCCCAAGTTTAGTAACTACATAAATCATTTGTGAAACTTGATAAGCTGATGCTATTTCTAACATTACTTGCCATGGATGTTTTTGATTTTCTTGTGGGAGGTGAGTATTTTTTATAGTAGATGATTCACTCATAATATTTTTTTTAGTTTGATTAAATGTGTTTATTATTTTTAGGGGTTAATTTTTTTAATTTATGGTGACATTAAACCTTGCGTAAAAGACAAATTCATAAAATAATTTCCTCCATATTTTCGTTGATTTCAGTTGATGAAAATTCTGAGAATGTTAGGTTTGTTAAATTCAACTTTTCAAGTATAGTTGTAGCTAGTTTTGTAATATTGTTTTCTCCTAGAAATTCTTCTATTGGCAACTTTATCTTTAGGTCTGTTTCAATAGATTTCCTCAGTTCAAATGCCATCAAAGAATCAATTATTGTGGCTAGAAGCTGTTGCGAATTTAGTTGAATAGGATTTAACTGTAGTGCTATAGCCAATTCATCTATTAAATATTTTTCTAATAGGTGAAGACGTTCTTGGGAAGCAGTAGCAAATACTTTTTTAGGAGAAATACTACTTGAACGACGGGGTTTTGATGTTCTGTTACTAGCTTCCTGAACACGTTGCAGGGCTTCAAAACTAACGTGCTTTAATTCAGCATTAGTAATTTCTGCAACTACCTCTCCTGTTTCATCGAACAAACAAAGGTTTCCTAAAATTGTTTCTCGATAATTTTCTTGATTTTCATCAAAATTAATCTGAGCTTGTCCCCACAACTGTTTACCCGAATAACCATAGAACAGAAAATCTTCAAACCCAGATAGCAAGTACATATAAGGTAGCTGGTCAGAAAAACAGGCTGCTAAAATCTGAGTCCAAGCATCAACTGAACCTAAAGGTAGTACATAGTCTTTGTCTGAATCTATATTTCCCAGAGAGCCTATTTTAGCGATCGCCTCTCCATCCTTTCGCCAAACTTCTCCTTGAAGTCGTTGACAACTTTGTCCTAACTTTGCACCTCGCTCCTCCATCATTTGATATAACTCAGAACCTAATATTTTGTCTGAGTATTGTGTCTGGAGTTTGGCTATATCAACTGGTGGTTTGACTTTTTTACTCTTCTGTTCATCCTGAAGAATAAGTTTACCAGAAACGTGTTCAGTCCAAGATTTTGACTCGGCATCATCAGCAGGCAAACTAAACATTTTGAAAGCAGCTATTTGTTCGCTTTCAGGAGTAATAATCAGATGAACAATACGACTCCCCACTTCCGGCATAATTATACCCTGAGAAATAGAAAACTCATGCAAATGATAATAGCTATTTCCAAAAGCTTCCCTTGCTGCCACACAAATCATTTCTAAATAAAGAGCCATATTTACCACTGGTATCCCATTCATACGATGGTCAGTAACAAGTGGCAGTTTTTTTAGTATAAACTCTGATTCAAATTGAATTTGTTCTAGCGGTGAGTGTAACCGTTTGTGTAACAATGGGTGAGAAATATCTATAGCCAACCCTGCTCTGCTCTGATTTTTGCTACTTTCAATCCAATACCGTTGTCTTTGAAAAGGATAAGTTGGTAATGGTATACGGTATCGTTGGTAGTCGCGGTCAAATCCTGACCAGTCAATATTAATCCCTAGTTGGTATAATCTTGCCAGGCTAGATAATAGTATTTGCCAGTCTGGTTGAGTCTTTTGTAGTGAAGGCAACCAAGTACCAAAATCTTCTGGCAGGTAAGGTTTTACTCTGTCAATTAAAGTATGGTCTGGACCTATTTCCACAAATAGGTTGTATCCTTGTTTGTACAAAGTTTGGATGCTCGCGTCAAAGTCTATAGTTTTCTCGAAATGATTTTGCCAATAGTCAGCAGTAGCTATTAATTCTCCTGATGCTAGTTTGCCAGTAATGCTGGAGATAATACTGATATTCGGAGAAAAATAAGTTACTTCTGACGCTTTTATCTCCCCCGCCACCAGTTTGATTGCATCTTCTAAACTAAAGACTCCAGCTACACAAGCAGCTACATATTCCCCAACATCATACCCCATGACAACATTGGGTTCTATTCCCCAAGATTTCCATAATTCAGCAAGAGCATATTCTATGGCAAAAAAAGCAAGTCTGGAGTAAGTTGTTTCATCCAAATCATCAATCCCAGATGACTGTGGATACAAGATTTGCAGAAGGGGCTTTTCTAAATAGGGACAGAGAATTTCATCGCAGCGTTCTAATATTTTGCGGAATGTTGGCTGTGTCTGAAAAAGTTGTCGCCCTATATTGACGTATTGGGAATCTTGCCCTGTGAATAAAAACACCACCTCTGGGGAATCATCTATGGGTTTTTCAGTATCCCCTAAATTTGCAAGTTGCTTGGTAATTTCTTCTAGTGACTCTGCCACTAAAGCCAAGCGATGAGAAAAATGACAACGACCAGCATTAGCTGTAAAACATATATCTGGTAAGGACGTTCCATGGAACCTCCCTACATGAGTTTCTAAATATTTTTGATATCTATTTTTTAACTCTTTGAGTGCAGTATCCGTTTTTGCTGACAAAGTTAATAAGTGTAGGGGACGTTCAAACAAATTCTCACTTTTGCCTTTTGCCTTTTGCCTTTTGACTTTAACTGACTCCAGAATCACATGAGAGTTTGTACCGCTAAAACCAAAAGAACTAACTCCTGCCAACACTTCTCCCGTTTTTCCAGGCAACCAAGGAGTTAGTTTTGTAGGAATATTTATAGGAACCCTAGCTTCAGATATATGAGAATTAAGGTTATTCAAATGCAAATGTGGTGGAATTTCACCATGCTGCATTGCCAATACCACTTTGATTAAACCACCTATTCCTGCTGCTGGCTCCATGTGACCGATATTTGTTTTCACAGACCCCACAATTAAAGGCTCCACTTCAGGCGGTCTTTTACCAAAAATAGAACCCAATGCTCTAACTTCTATAGGATCTCCCAGAGACGTTCCTGTACCGTGAGCTTCAATGTAGCTGATATCATCTGGCTCTACTTTAGCGTTTTGCAAAGCAGCTCTAATAACTGCCCGTTGAGCTTGTCCGTTGGGAACTGTTAGCCCACTACTGGGGCCATCTTGGTTGACTGCTGACCCCTTGACAACAGCTAATATATTGTCCCCATCTTTCAGAGCATCACTAAGTCGTTTAAGAATAACAATGCCACAACCTTCACCACGCCCATAACCATCAGCTCTAGCATCAAAAGTTTTGCACCTACCATCCGCAGATAATGCTCCCAGTTTTGACATTGCTATGGTCGAACTAGGAGATAACATTAAAATCACCCCACCTGCCAGAGCAAGATTACATTCTCCAGAACGTAAACTAGCACAGGCTAGATGAACTCCTACTAAAGAAGAAGAGCAAGATGTATCTAATGCTATAGAAGGACCTTGCAAACCGAGTTTATGGGATAAACGACCTGCTGCCACACTCGCAACATTACCTGTTGCGGCATAAACATCTATATCATCATTATTATTTATAGCTAGTTGACCATACTCATTAACACTGATACCGACAAATACCCCTGTTGGACTACCAGTTAACTTGTCTGGAGCAATGCCAGCATTTTCTAATGCTTCCCAACTGACTTCTAATAAAAATCGTTGTTGGGGGTCCATACTTGTCACTTCACGCGGGTGGAGTCCAAAAAAATCTGCATCGAATTCATCAACTTTGCAGTCTAAAAATCCACCTTGTCTGACGTTAGTTTTGTTTGGTGTTTCTGGGTGAGGGTCATAATAGTCCTCAATATTCCAGCGTTCTGGTGGCACCTCCTTAACCGTATCAATGCCATCGCGCAATATTTGCCAAAATGATTCTGGATCGTTAGCTCCACCAGGAAATCGACAACTCATACCGATAATAGCTATGGGTTCATGGGCACGATTTTCCCAGGTGTCTAACTTAGAGCGCATTTCCTTAATTGTGACAAATGCTCTCTGTAAAGGAGATAATTGTTCTATGTTTTCGGTAGGTTGTGACATAATATTAGCCTTAGATTAAAGCCTCTAGTTCCTTATCAATAAGTGCTGATAATTCTGCTTCTGATAATTGTTTTGCTTCTTCTTCCCAGAGTTTTGTTTGTTCTTGAGTTGTATCTGGCTTCAAATCAAGGGATGATTCTAAGCACAATACTTCTTGTAACAGGTAGTCGGCTACTGCTTCTATATTTGGGTATTCAAAAGTCAAAGTAGAAGGAAGTAACTGACCGACTTTTTTTTGCAAACGACTTCTGAACTCCAAAGCCATTAAGGAATCCATCCCCATCTCAAAAAAGCCTAACTGTAGCTGTTTAATTTTAGATATATCCTGAGCCAAAGTTGCTGCTACATCTTCTTTAATAGAGCCAATCAAAACAGATTTTTGTTGTTTAGCTGGTACTCCACTTAATTTTTTGTAAATTTCAGATTCTTGGGGAGAGCCTATAGAATCAGTATTTTGAACAACCTGGGATAATAATGGTGGCTCCATACCAGCCGGAAATTGGAGAACAAATTTTGACCAATCAGCGGGCATAACAGCTATTTGACCTGTTGACTGCGAAACCATTAAGTCATTCCAGATTTCTAATCCTTCAGGTATTGAAGTAGTTTTTACTCCAGCTTCAGCCCAACGCTTTGCAGCTTCTATGCTAGCAGTAGGAGTAATATCGGACTCCTGCCACGGACTCCAGTTAATAGTTAAAGCAGGTAGCCCTTGAGAAACTCGATAGTGAGCAAGAGCATCTAAATAAGCATTAGCAGCAACATAATTTCCTTGACCAGGAGAACCCACAACTGAGGCTATAGAAGAAAAACATACGAAAAAGTCTAAGGGTAAATCCTGGGTATAACGGTGAATATTCCACGCACCTTTTACTTTAGGAGCAATGACTTTAGCAAAGCGTTGCCAATTTTGTTTTTGCAATACGCCATCATCTAATACTCCTGCTAGGTGAATTATACCCCGTAAAGGTGGCAATGACTGAGCAATATCGCTAATAATTTTTTGCACGTCATTTTCCAGAGAAATATCGCCCCTTGCTAAAACTATTTTAGCTCCCATTGTTTCCATTTGCGCAATACTTTGTTTAGCAAATTCAGAAGCATCTTTACGTCCCACTAAAACTAAATTTCGTGCCCCATTTTCTACCATCCACTTAGCAAATGTTAGCCCTAAAGCACCATTACCACCTGTAAGTAGATAAGTAGCATCAGAACGTAAATCTATTTTATTTTCGCAGTGAGAAACGAGAGAGTGAGAAGACAGATCGCTGTTCCCTTCTTTTTGAGATTTTGTCAAGCGAGCTACATAACGCTTATCTCCTCGAATTCCGACTTCTGTCTCCCCATCTGGATGCAAAATTTCTGCTAATAATGTCGATGCCATAGTTGCCACATCTGCTGAGTCATCAGAAGTTAAATCTATCAACCCACCAAAAACTTCTGGATGTTCAATTGCCAAAACTCTCCCCAACCCTAATAAGGGAGCTTGAGTAACTGCTATTTCCTTCTCATTTTTGACTTTTGACTTTTGACTTTTAACTTGAATTATTTCCTTCTCATTTTTGACTTTTGACTTTTGACTTTTAACTTGAATTATTTCCTTCTCATTTTTGACTTTTGACTTTTGACTTTTAACTTGAATAGGTTGAGCATCTTGAGTAACCATCCATAATTTAGGCAAATTAGATGTTACTCCTTTTGTCAAAGCTTGCACTAAATGGAGAACACTACCTAAATTTCTCAGTTGGTCTCTTTCCAAAGATTCAATTGTAGTCTCAGTAGTTGGAGTGGTTTCCAAACTCCACAAATGTATTATTCCTTTGCATGATGATAAATCGGTTATTAGCGCTGTATCTATTAAACTTTCAAAATCTTGAAGTCGTTCCGGATTAATTTGCCACATTTCCCGTTCACCTTTGAGGGCGATCGACGCACCTTCTTCTCCAACAAACACAACAATGCAAGTCTGCCCCTGTTTCTCTAACAAATCTACTATATTTTCCCATAAATGCCCATTTGACTCAGCAAATATCAACCAAGTTCCGGGAGTAAGGTTTGTTGGCAAACTAGCATTTGCCAGTGCCTTTTCCTCCCATTCCACTTGATAAAACAAATCAGAAATATCAGACTTTTTCGGCAGTTCCTTGTCTTGACTTCTTCCTTCTTCTTTCTTCCTTCTTCCTTCTTCCGTCTTCCTTCTTCCTTCTTCTATCCAATACCGTTTTCTCTGAAATGGATAAGTTGGTAATTGTAAACGTTGACGGGAATAACCTGCATCAAACTCATCCCAATCTACCTCAACCCCCCGAACATACAATTCACTCAAGCTAGTTAATAACTGTTGCCAATCAGATATTTTTTTCCGCAATGAAGGCAACCACATCCCTGCATTCTCTGGCAAACACCTACGTCCCATTCCCAAGAGAACAGGATGAGGAGCAATTTCTAGAAAAATGTTGTAGCCTTCTTGGTACAAAACTTTCATACTTGTAGAAAATTGCACTGCTTCCCGAATGTGCTGACACCAATAACTAGCTTGACAAACTTGATTTTCCTCTACTAGCTTGCCAGTCAAATTAGAAATAAGTTTAATACTTGGGGATGAATACTGAACTTCTGACGCAACTTTGGCAAAATCATCTAACATCGGCTCCATTAACGGAGAATGGAAACCATGAGAAACATTCAACTGTCTGGTTTCTAACCCTTGATTTTCCAGTTTATATACCACAGTTTCTACTGCTGTCGCTTCCCCAGAAATAACTATGCTATTCTGGCCGTTAATAGCTGCAATAGAAACTTGGTCAAAATTAGATGCAGATATAGCCGCCCGTACTTGCTCTTCCGAGGCAAATATTGCGACCATTTTGCCATTTTTAGGCAACGCCTGCATTAGTCGTCCCCTTTCGGCAATTAATTTTAGCCCGTCTTCTAAACTGAATACTCCTGCCACACAAGCAGCAACATATTCACCCACACTATGCCCCATGACTACATCTGGTTCTATACCCCAAGATTTCCATAACTCGGCGAGAGCATATTCTATGGCAAATAGAGCAGGTTGAGTATAAGCAGTCTCATCTAATATATATAAGTCAGGAGATTCACCCTTGGAGTCATAGTTTTGACTTTTAACTTTTGATTTTCCACTTATGCCAAGCGGTGAGTACAATACTTCTAGAAGTGGTTGTTCTAAATAAGGGCGGAGAATTTCATCACATCGTTCCAAAGTTTTACGGAATACGGGTTGAGTGTCAAACAAATCTCGCCCCATACAGATGTATTGAGAACCTTGCCCAGTGAACAAAAATGCTATCTTAGGCAAAGCATTTGACGACAACGGTTCATCGGAAAAGTTGATAGCTGCCAGTTTTTCGGCTATTTCTGTTGATGAATTTCCTATTAAAGCCAGACGATGAGAAAAATGGTTACGTCCTGTATTAGCTGTAAAACAAATATCTGGTAAGGACGTTCCATGGAACGTCCCTACATGAGTTTCTAAATAATTTGCATATTTATCTCTTAACTCTTTAAGAGCAGTCTCTGTTTTTGCTGACAGAGTTAGTAGGTGTAGCGGACGTTCTAAATAATTTCCCTCTTGCAGAAGATCTGCGTTATCGCTTCTGACTTCTGTACGTCGCCAATCCGACGGCTCCCCTATCTGACTTCTGACTTCATACGGTGCTTCGCCTAAAACAACATGAGCATTAGTGCCACTCATGCCAAAGGAACTCACTCCGGCAAAACGTTGCTCATCCTTATTTACCCGCCAAGGAGTTAATTTTGTCGGAACCGTCACAGACATTTTTTCCCAAGCAATAGCAGGGTTGGGTTGGTTGAAATGTAGGTGAGCTGGAATTTCCTGATGCTGCATTACTAGCACAGTTTTGATTAAACTTGCTATTCCTGCTGCTGCTTCTAAATGCCCAATATTAGTTTTTATAGAAGCTATTGTTAAAGGTAGATCGGGAGTTCGCTCTGGGTTTAATACTTCTCCCAAAGCTTCTACTTCTATCGGATCTCCTAGAGAAGTTCCGGTTCCATGAACTTCTACATAACTAACTTGGTGGGGTGCAACATCAGCGTTTGCTAAAGCAGCACGAATCACTTTTTGTTGAGCTAAACCATTGGGAACGGTTAATCCGCTGCTATGTCCGTCGTGATTAACTGCCGAACCACGAATAACTGCTAGAATATTGTCATTATCTGAGATGGCATCGGATAATCGCTTCAATACCACTACTCCACAACCCTCCCCTCGCCCATAACCATCCGCAGCAGCATCGAAAGTTTTACAGCGACTGTCAGCAGATAGCGCCCGCATCTGAGATAAAATTATGTTTCCGTGGGGAGAAATAATTAAATTTACTCCTCCAGCTATAGCTAGATTACATTCTTCTGCACGCAAACTTTTACAAGCGAGATGAGTTGCTACTAGAGAAGAAGAACAAGCTGTATCTACTGCCATTGCAGGGCCTTGCCAACCAAGATGATAAGATAGACGACCTGCTGCTACACTGGGAGTATTCCCTGTAAAGAAATAAGCTCCTAAACCATTTCCATTAGATGAATTCATCTGTAGCTGCATATAATCAGAGTTATTAATCCCAATAAATACTCCATTACAACTACCCGTCTGTTTGCTGGGGGCAATGCCCGCATTTTCTAATGCTTCCCAACTGACCTCCAGTAATAACCTTTGTTGAGGGTCGATGCTAACTGCTTCTTTGGGAGCAATACCAAAAAATTCAGCATCAAATTTATCTATTTCTTCATGTAAAAAGTTACCATTACGGACATACATCTTACCCATAGTTCCGGGGTCTGGATGGTAGTAACAATTAATATCCCATCGTTCTGGTGGTACTTCTATTGCTGCATCCCTCCCCCCACGCAATAGTTCCCAGAAAGCATCAGGGTTATTTGCACCTGCTGGAAATCGACATCCCATACCAATGATAGCGATCGGTTCTTTTTCT
>NZ_CEZPJD010000247.1:0-10066 GCF_983059655.1 Okeania sp. | reverse complement strand
GAAAGCTAGGGTTAAACTTAAGCCAACTGTGTAGGGGCACTTTGACTTGTCCCCATAGAGTATATCTTTGGTCAGCGCTCGAAGAAACGTAGCAACACGGATTACCGGTGTTGCGTAGTATCTACTTAGAATCCCCGTGACTTACCTCCGGGGAGTAGTCAATATTTTTCCTACTGTTCCCTATTCCCTGTACCCTATTCCCTATTCCCTTCTATGACAGAAACAAAAACCAAACAAACTGAAGCACAAATAAATTCTGATTTAGCAATAGTTGCTAGAGATGTTCAAAAGTGGTACAGCAATAATTTTCACGTCCTCCGTGGAGTCAGTCTCACAGTAAAACGTGGAGAAGTAGTAGTAATTATGGGGCCAAGTGGCTCAGGTAAATCCACTTTTATCCGTACTTTTAATGCTTTAGAAGAATATCAAAAAGGTAGCATTATTATTGATGAAATCAGTTTATCCCACGACTTGAAAAATATTGAGGCTATTAGGCAAGAAGTGGGAATGGTATTTCAGCAGTTTAATTTATTTCCCCATCTTACAGTTTTGCAAAATGTTACCTTAGCACCAATATGGGTACGGAGATGGCCAAAAATCAAAGCAGAAGAAGTGGCAATGCAACTTTTGGAAAGAGTGGGTATTTTGGAGCAAGCCAAAAAATTTCCCGGTCAACTTTCTGGAGGTCAGCAGCAAAGGGTGGCGATCGCCCGTGCTTTAGCTATGCAGCCAAAAATTATGTTGTTTGATGAACCTACTTCTGCGTTGGACCCAGAAATGGTGCGAGAAGTTTTGGATGTAATGCGAAATTTGGCAGATTCGGGAATGACTATGGTGGTTGTGACTCACGAAGTAGGGTTTGCCAGGGAGGTGGCAGACCGGATCGTGTTAATGGCTGATGGGTTATTGGTAGAGGAGGCGACCCCAGAAGAATTTTTTCAAAACCCGAAGGAAGAGCGCACGCGCCAGTTTTTGTCACAGATTTTGTAGCTTTCAAAAAGCTGGAGTTGAGAAAATATGCCTTTGAGTACTCTCGCCTTCAGAAATACAGAAGAAATTGAATAAATTTGATTTACTCATCAATTTCATTTTCTGAAGCTCAAAAAAATTAGGGTTGTATCTCAGAAAAAATCGTGATAATCTTATAAAAGATTGATATATTGGGATGCACTCGCCCCTACACATGACTTTTTATTCAACCAAAAAACAGAGCAAAAAGCAAATATCAATGAATTGCACTGTCAAACTCAGATAAAAAAATCTTCTTCCATCTTCATTTTCTGAAGCTCAAAAAAATTAGGGTTGTGTCTCAGAAAAAATCGTGATAATCTTATAAAAGATTGATATATTGGGATGCACTCGCCCCTACACATGACTTTTTATTCAACCAAAAAACAGAGCAAAAAGCAAATATCAATGAATTGCACTGTCAAACTCAGATAACGCCAGATTTTCCTTCTTCCTTCTTCCCTCTTCCTTACTTCCCTTAATGCTGAAACAACAATCAAAACAAATAAGAATAGTATTAGTAGAGCCAGCCGGACCACTAAATGTTGGTTCTGTAGCCCGGATTATGAAAAATATGGGCTTCCATCACTTAGTCTTAGTTAATCCTCAATGCGACCCCCATGGACTAGAAGCCAGAAAAATGGCAGTTCATGCCCCAGAAATCTTAGAAACAGCCACCATAGTTCAAACATTACCTGAAGCACTAAAAGGATGTCAAAGAGCGATCGCCACAACATCCCTAGACCGTTCATTACCCACCCAGCTAGAAAACCCTCGACATTCCCTACCTTGGCTATTAGGATATCCAGCAGCCTTAATATTTGGAAGAGAAGACAGAGGCTTAACTAATGTAGAATTAAATTATGCCCAAAGATTTGTCCGTATTCCATCCGATGATATCTATCCTTCACTAAATCTAGCTCAAGCAGTAGCTATCTGTTGTTATGAGCTATATCATTTGCAAACTATAGCACTGAGCGAGCAACAAAATCAGGATAGTCCACCCACCCCCGCTCCTAACTTAGAAGCTCCTATAGATTTAATCGAGGCATATTATCAGGATCTAGAAAAGCTGCTTCTGAAAATAGGTTATCTTTATCCCCATACAGCATCTAGCAGGATGGAAAAAATTCGTCGTCTATTCAACCGCGCTTATCCATCTACTGAGGAAGTGGCAATGTTACGCGGAATGATTAGGCAAACGAATTGGGCACTTTCTAGTCATTGTGAAAATGATAGTTAATCTATTATTTATGGGTATTCTGATAAAATCAGGACTTACCTAATCAATGGCTGAATAGAAATATTTGAGAGCCAAGTTAAGGATGGTTGTGAAAATCTTCTAGATTTATCTGTAAGGTGTTTTTTTGTCTAGAATAGGCAAAATATAGTTACGACTTGCGCTAAAGTAAAGTAATAAATAATTTATCTAAATCATAGATTATTGAGTAAAGTTAATATTTGATTAAGTTAGCTTTCTAGTACTAACAAATCTAACTCAATATTAATAATGTCACAACCTGTGAAAAATCAAATAATTATCTGTATTTTATCTTGGTACTAAGTTTTTTTGCTTGATATATTAGTTATGTGACTTTTAACTTTTGTGAAATGGGATAAATTAATATACCTCTTACAAAACTGAAAGTCCAGCAAATTTTTATCCAGAAATAGTCAATTTATGTTGCTTTTGATTTATTTCTGTTAGATAAATAAAAAAATTATAGTTGTAAATTAAGGTGTTTGGAGTGGTTCAGAGATTTCCTAGTCCATCAATTCTTTCAGTAGTATCATCCCCTACTAGTCCAGACTCTCAATCGAAGCAATCTAGTAGTAGACAGAATCATCGTGTGCAACCTCAGCTACCCCCAAAAAGAAGGCGCAATGTAGCTAAATTTCCTCTGCCACCCTCTGAGGAACCTCATTTAAGGCCAGTCACCCCAAAAAAGAAATTTGTTTCATCTAGAGCGCTAAAAACAGAAATTCCTAAATTTCAATCTCACAGAGCTAAACGTAGCCGAAGAGACGAACTGGCTAGATTAAGATCCATCGCAGAACAACAACCCAAACCATCTACTCGACCTCAAAAACGGCCAGAAAAAGCCCAATCTTTTATTTCTCAGCCACCACTGCAACAAAAGTCCTCACCCACAAGTCGTAAACGCTCTTTGTATTCTTCTGTAGTGTTGTACGCAACTAGGATGTTAATTTTGGGTATGGGAATAGCCGTAATTAGTGGAACACTGTTATCAATGTTGAAGCCTGGGAGTAGTTCTAGTCTCCTTTCTCAAGCAGCAGATGTAGAACCAAATCAAGAATGGAAATCTCCATCCATTGTACCTTTAGCAGTACAACAAACTAGAGAAATTACAGCTTTGAAAACAGAGCTAGATACAGTCATCGCAGAATATCCAACACTCACACCAGGAATATTTTTGATTGATGTTGATAGTGGTGCTTATCTAGATATTAATGGAAATCTTGCTATTGCAGCAGCTAGTACGATTAAGGTCCCAATATTAGTAGCTTTTTTTCAAGCTGTGGATCAAGGCCGCATCAAGCTAGATGATATATTGACAATGGAGGAATCTCATGTAGCTGAGGGTTCCGGAGATATGCAGTTTCGCAGACCTGGTACTAAATATACGGCTTTGCAAACAGCGACAAAAATGATCGTAATTAGCGATAATACAGCGACCAATATGTTGATTGAAGCACTTGGTGGAGCTGAAGTTTTAAATCAGTTGTTTCAGAGTTGGGGCTTGAAGAATACTATTATTAATGACTCCTTACCAGACTTATCTGGTACTAATACAACAACTCCCAAGGATTTGATTAATTTAATTTCACAGGTAAATCAAGGTGGGTTGGTATCTCTAAAGTCTCGCGATCGCTTGTTTAGAATTATGGAGAGGACGAAAAATGATTCATTGTTACCTCGGGGTATAGGTAGAGGAACTATTATTGCTCATAAAACAGGCAACCTGAAGTCTGTATTAGCAGATGTGGGTATGATTGATTTGCTCAATGGCAAGCGCTATCTATTAGCTGTACTGGTGAAGCGCCCAGATGAGGAACAAACTGCCAGAAACTTGATTCGTGAAGTATCTAAAAAAACTTATCAATATCTTGAATCTTCAGAGCAGTAGTTGTTTGTTATCTGGGTGAGTCATTTCAATTATCAGTTATCAGGCACGCCTCCTCCGGAGGAACTGCGGACTTCAGTACTTCTGACTGTTTGCGCAGCATTCCGCACCGAAAGTAAAGTGAATTGAAATATTGGACTTGATTTTTTTTCATCCCCTTGAAAGGGGAGGCTTGAGACTTGATTTTTTGGTCAGTAAAAATAAGTCTTCTATAAGTTGCTATATTTAGCAAATTAATATTATGGAATTATTTGGGAAATTTAGTATAAAAATCAAGTATAACACTGTGAATACAGGTTAGATTATTTTACCATTTTCTCTCTTTGTGTATGTTCCCTTTCCACTCAAGTAACTTGTCGTAAGAATTGGAATAGTACCATATACCTTAGTCAAGGCTAATTTGACATTGATTAACTATTTTTAAGAGTAGCCTAAAATTATTGACCAAGCAAAATTAAAATGCTAAACTACGGATATAATAATAAGGCCAAAGTTTAAGTAGATAGCCAAAAAGAGGTTCTTAGAAAAAATCGATAGTGCAGAAGATAAGTAGTTAAAGCTAATTAATAATTGAAAAAACTCAAGGAGTGTTATGGAAAAATGGAAAACATGATGGAATATCGGAAGTTAGATCCAGGCTTAGTAAATGTCCTGAATAAAATGCCTACATCACATAAACAGCCAGTTGAAGTGTTTGTTCGCACAACGGAAGTACCAAGTCAAAAAGAAGCGAGTTTCTTAAAAGAGCTAGGGGTTAGAGGGCTAAATCATCAGCGGTGTACTTTTACAGCTAGGCTTTCAGCAGAAGCAGTTACAGAATTATCTCATCAGCCTTGGGTACATAACCTCAAGTTAGCAAGAAAGATGCGTTTGGCTTGAGTTGGTATCAATATTCAATTCAATACTAAGTTTTTCTATTTAATTTTTTGGCGATCGCTAATTTTCAGGCGTTGCTGAAATGTAATGGTAAGTAGCTGAAGGTAAGATTGAAAAACTTATGTTTTGCGTTGATACTTAATCTAAAAATCATTACCATTCAGCAACGCCAATTTTCAAGAACATTAAAGATAGAGCGATCGCTGTTTTTATCGATTAGTTATTATATCTGTTTAAATCTTTGTAATCAATTCAGAACTGCTAAATTAATATAGAATCCAGTTATACAGTATATGTTTATAATTCTGTCCACACTTCAATATTTAATCTTCCCCTGGCAGAGGTACTGATAACTGATAACTGATAACTGATAACTGAAATAACTCCTGACTCCTAAATTACTATGATAATTAATTATCCAGATACTATATAAGAAGGTATGCGCTCAAAATCAAAGAAAAATGACTCAGAATGCTTATAGATTCTACCTGAAGATTCAACAAGTTGAAAAAGTATGCCTATTTGAACTTGCCTGGGGTAGGGGGCAACAATTAAGTGTGACTCTTCCTTATCCTGAAAATCTTACCATATTTTATCAAGATTGGCAAACAAAATATCTGAGTTTTTATCATAGAGCCTTACGAGGAAGAGTAGTAAGTACAGGAACAATAGTCAGACAAGTTGATTGGGAGCAAAAATTGGTGCAAGCAGAAGCAAAACTTCTGTGTGAATTTCATCGTTGGCTACGACACGAAAAACTATTTGAAATTAGAGCAATAATTGCTCAAGCAGCCAAACAAAAAACAGAAAACTTATTACCATCGCAGCACAATACTCATGTACCTACTATTGACATATTTCTAACTTGTAACTCCCAAGACTTATGTCGTTTACCCTGGGAAGTATGGGAAATTACAGAATTTGCTGCATCCAGTAAAATTAGAATAGTCCGCCAACCTATCAATATCCACAAACCAGTCAATTATCCATCCAAACCCTATCGAGGTAAAGCTAGGGTATTAGCAATACTGGGGGATGATACAGGTTTAAATTTCCAGGTAGATAGAGAAGCAGTAAAATCACTTTCGCCAATAGCAGAAGTAGAGTTTGTAGGTTGGCAACCTCATGAAAGTCAAGCAGAGCTAAAAGAAAAAATTGTCAAAGCAATAAAAGACGAACGTGGATGGGATATCTTATTTTTCGCAGGACACAGTAATGAAAATCTGCATACAGGAGGAGAACTAGCGATCGCTCCTGGCACATCTCTATCCATGATCGAAATTGCTCAATCATTAACTATAGCTAAACAGAGAGGTTTACAATTTGCCATATTCAACTCCTGTAGTGGTTTAAGCATCGCCAACACCTTGATCGACTTAGGTTTAAGTCAAGTTGCCGTCATGCGGGAGCCTATTCATAACCAAGTCGCCCAAGAATTCTTAGTGAGATTTCTACAAAGTCTAGCCGAATACAAAGATGTTCACGAATCATTATTATCAGCGTGTCAATTTTTAAAGCTAGAGAAAAATCTCACCTATCCTAGTACATATTTAATACCATCTTTGTTTTGCCACCCGGATGCCCCACTATTTCGTCTGCAACCATCTAGAATAAAAGACAAATTCAAACGGTGGTTACCTAGCAAACAAGAAGCGATGACACTCAGTGCATTAATTTTATGCAGTTGGCAATTATCAACTCAAAGCTTTTTAATTGAAAAGCGAGTATTAGTGCAAGCCATGTATCGGCAATTTACCAATCAACCCGATAGCAAAAATTCGCCTCCCGTGCTATTTGTTGAAATTGACGAAGAGTCTATCAAAAAAGCCAAAATATCCGATCCTAGACCTATGGATCGTAGCTACATAGCTAAAATTATTACTCAACTTACAGCTATCAATGCTAAAATCATTGGTGTTGACTATCTATTTGATCGCCATCAACCAAAAAACGACCTAAAATTAGCTCGAACTCTGCGTTCATCCATAAAAAAACAAAATACTTGGTTTGTTTTAGCAACATCTCGTAATCAAGCCGGGGGTTGGTTTGAACCTTTACCAGAGGTAGCATCCCCAAATTGGCAACTACAGGGAGATACTTTTGTTGTCGGTTATGACAGTTACGTTACCCATTTTACATTACTGCCAAGGCAATATTCTAGCAAGAGACCATTACCCTTTGCTTACTGGCTAGCAATTTCTCACTGGTTAAACTTTGAACAATCTGGAGAGCTGCTTCAACCCCAGATTAATTCCTCAGATAATTGGGTATCTCAAGTCAAAAATCATATTAATCAGACCACAGGTGAACATGGATTTTTGGATTTATTTTCCAATTCATCTCGCTTACAACCTTTAACTAAATTTTCCTATAAATTAGGGCAAATGTGGATGCACCCAATTATAGACTTTTCTGTTCCCCCAGAAGCAGTTTTTCAACGTTTACCTGCTTGGCAACTTTTGGAGAGTAATGACTCCCCATTATTACCACTAACTACATTAGAAAAACGTCCATCAATAGTAATTATTGCTGCTGGATATAAAGATGCAGGATTAGTTGCTCCAGGAGGAGACAGTTTTCCTTTACCTGCTGCCGTTGGTTACTGGCGCTCTCAAGATCCTCTAAACCCAAGTAAGGTATTCACTGGAGGTGAAATTCATGCTTATATGGTTCATCATTTGCTCAATCAAAGATTAGTTATACCTATTCCTAATTTATGGTTAATTTTATTAGCTGCTTTGTTAGGAAAAGGAACAGTATTAGTGTTAGGAAATAGTACTCAAGCTCAAAAACAAGAAATGATTCTGTTATTGTTTTTATTGACTCTAATTTCTGCACTTGCTAGCCTACAAATTTATATTTCAGCAGCAATTTTGTTACCTTGGTTGTTACCTAGTCTAACATTTTGGATTTATATCTTTTTATATTTGATTAAACGCAAGTCAAGTTATTAAAATTGAGGTAAGCATTTCCTGCGGACTGCTGCGCAAACAGCTATTAGCTGTCAGTTATCAACAACAAGACTCTATCTTTAAGGACAGTGTTTAAATTAACAACCTCACAGGGTGAAAATGGCCTCAAAAACATTACTAACAATGGTTTAAAGGATTAAAGTAACTCTTGAAAATTACGCTCAATAGTGAAAATAATAATTATTATTAGTAGGGGTTGTAGTTAAGCGATATAGCTGCCGCTAGGCTCCGCCAACGCTCAACTACAACAGCATATCAAGTTGATTTATCTTTCAATTTAAGGCCACTAACAAAATTTATATCAGCCCATTAAAACTTTTTTTTTAGTTATTAAATAAACTGTGAACTCTTGAAAGTACAAACACTTAATCTAATAGCATAGATATGGCTTTTAATACTCTTTGATAATCGGGCTTTTTCTGCGGTGATAGATTCATCAGACCTTGGACAAGATCGACTAAATATTCCCAAGCGATCGCCCACAATTCACCATAAATACCTACCCAAAAATTGCTATGCCTTCTATCTTTTCGACCAGGATCTTTCAATGGACAAATTTATTTTTGATAACCGGATTTTTTGATTATTTTACCTTTCCAATAAGCTGCTAAATTAAATTGGGCAAATCCTTGTTTTTGAGTAATATTAATATTACTCAAAAAGATTTTAGTTCCTGGAGATATCGGTAAACTACTCAGTTTTTGATAATTTTTGCCTGGTTTTCTATAGTAAGTATTCATTTTTTGTCTGAAAAAAAAATAAATTTTTTGAGGTGATTTTCGATGTTTCAACCAGTGAGATAACTCTGGACCATGGAATTCCCTGTCTCCAATAATTACTAATTCATATTTATTTCGTAAACGTAAAACAGGTTTAATAAGTGCTTTCTGCTCTCCTACATTATTACTACCTTTCTTGTCTAAAATTTGCCAATAAATAGGTAAGGCACGTTTTTTGTAGATTACACCTATAACAAAAATATTCTGAGTTTTCCCCTATCGTTCTATCAATAGTTATAATTAACCGATTGCCATGAGAAAATTCTTGATTAATAATTTGCTTGATAATAGGGAACCAATCACATTGGTAGACTTAAAGAATATAATGCTAAAAATCGTTGAATGTGACGGCGACGACTTTCATATTTAATAGGTAAAGGAAAACAAGCTGCTAACCTTTCTATTTTGACAGTTAAATGGAGCAGTAATTAACCAAACTAAAATTTTTAAAGTTTGAAGTTGAGTATTGGTCAAAGATTGTTTAAAATATGACTCATACAATGAAAAAATTTGCATTTGGGTCGGTCTTTATATGTCAATGCTTTTAGATTAGATCGGTAAGCCCTAGTTAGACTACTTGATAAATATTAGGAGAAAAAAAATGCTTCGTTCAATATGTTTAGCATTGTTTGTTTTTTTATATTCTTGTTTGCCTTTATCGGGAACAGTTTCAACTTCTAATGAGTTATCGGAAATAGTTTCAAATTCTCATGAGTCATCTGACTCAGATGTTTTATTTTCAACTGGTTTATGGCCAGGGGAAGGTCTCCCACGTTTTAAGTCAAAAGTTAATCTCCAACCATTGGAGAAACCTAACTCAAACTCTCAACCTGTAATAGGACTAGAAATAAAAGAGGGAACTATCCTCAATTTCACCGAAACTCAATACCAAACTATCGCTTCAGGCCCTGTCACGATCGCACAAACCCAGGAATTGATAGTAAATAACTATGGAAATATTAAATACCTTTCCAGAGATGCTTATTATTCATCGGGAAAACAGACCAACCTCACTCTTCAAAAAGGAAATCAAATTAATGTATTACAATACCGAGCGGAGGGTGAAATGTTCTTTGAATACCAAAGTAATATTTATGCAGGTGAGTGTCCAGAATGTTCCGGTGCCTTCTATCAAACTGCCTGGTGGGTCAAGGTGAGTCTATCATCAAAGAGTGGTTGGGTACTAATTAATGAAAACACAGTGGAATTTTTAGAACGTCAATTTTAATTTCATCCTGACTAATAGACATCTCCAAAAATTAAAAATAAAATCAATTCTTATCCA